>NZ_JBSFGJ010000017.1:0-56858 GCF_053596515.1 Nonomuraea sp. NPDC001684 | reverse complement strand
CATGTGCACATGCGCGTGGTCATCGCCGAGGATTCCGTACTGTTGCGCGAGGGGCTGGCGCGGTTGCTCGCCGACGGCGGTTTCGAGACCGTCGCGGCGGTCTCCGACGGGCCCGCGCTGGTGGCCGCCGTCCAGGAACACGAGCCCGACCTGGCGATCGTCGACGTGCGCATGCCGCCCACCCACACCGACGAGGGGCTGAAGGCGGCGCTGAGGGTCCGCGAGGCCAGGCCCGACTTCCCGATCCTGGTCCTGTCCCAGTACGTCGAGGAGCGCTACGCGGGCGAGCTGATCGGCAAGGCCGTCGGCTACCTGCTGAAGGAGCGGGTGGCCGACGTGGCCGAGTTCATGGAGGCGGTGCGCGAGGTGGCGGCGGGCGGCACGGTGATCGATCCGGAGGTCGTCGTGCAACTGCTCAGCCGCAGGCGCAGGGGTGCGCCGCTCGACCTGCTCTCCCCCCGGGAGCGCGAGGTCCTGGCGCTGATGGCCGAGGGCCGCTCCAACACCGCGATCGCCTCCAGGCTGGTCGTCACCGAAGGGGCGGTGGAGAAACACGTGTCCGGCATCTTCGCCAAGCTGGCCCTCGGGCCCGCGCCCGAGGACCATCGGCGGGTTCTCGCCGTTTTGACGTATCTGGGTCGCTGATACGGCCTGCACCCGGGGTTGGGGATGCGGGCCGTACCCGCTACCTCACGTCCACGAACTCCTGCGGCGACAGGGAGGTGCGCGTCTTGCTCGTGCCGGGCACCTTGACCTGGAAGTAGCCGTCCTTCTTGGCCTTGAAGGTCTTGCTGTACTTGCCGGTCGAGGTGGCCTTGGCGTACCCCATGAACTTGTACGTCTTGGTGCCCTTGGCCTTGAAGTACACCTCGACGACCTTGTTCTTGTACGCCTTGGCGCCGCGGTAGACCTTGCCGTAGACCTTGAACGCGCGGCCCTTGGTGACCTTGTTCGGGGCCGAGATCGTCACCCTGGTCTTGGCCTTCTTGGACGCGCCGCCGGTGGGGGCGACGACCGAGAAGGACGCCTCGCCCTTGAGCGTCTGGCCGCTGCGGGTGGCGTACACCTCCAGGGTCCAGGCGCCCTCGGTGGTGTCGTCGGTGAAGTACGTGACGCCGCGGTAGTAGCTGTCCGACTCCTTGGCCAGCTCACCGAGGTCGTAGTACTCGCTGGTGGTGTCGCTGACGAGCTTGGCCGAGACCGTGCCCGCGTCCTTCACCGTCGCCTCGACCGTGACCTTGGTGTCCCTGCCCTTGACGAGCTGGACGGGGTCGGGGGTGACGTTCGCGCCGGAGATGCCCTGCTTGCCGGAGACCTTGACGGTGAAGGTGCTCGGGCTGCTTCCCCCGCCCGCGCGGGCGACGTTGACGGTGAGCTTCCAGTCGCCCGCCGGGTCGTCCTTGGTGATCGTCCACTTGCCGGTGATCGTCTTGTCGGGAGCCGGCGACGGGGTGGCGGTCGGGGTGGAGGTGGAGGTGGAGGTGCTCGGCGTGAAGTCGAACGACACCGTCTTGGCCGACTTGCCGGGCGGCTCGATGGACCCGGTCACGCCGGTGACGGTGTCCGGGTTCTTGAGCTTGAGCGTGACGGTGGCGTCGACGTCCTTCTCCAGCGGGACGTACGCGCTCGCCGACGCGTCGCCCGCGAAGTCGTCCGCCAGCGCGTACGCCGAGGCCGACGCGCCGGTGGCCGAGAGACCGGCGCCTCCGAGGAGAACGGCGGCCCCCGTGGCGGCCGCGAGGAGCAGCCGCACCCTTCTCTTCATCAGTTGGATGATCCTTTGGCTAAGTCCCATTTGTGGGAAAAGTGATGGTTTGTGCGAGGGAGCCTAGTGTGGCGCGTGCGGCCGCGTCATGAAGATCGCGGGAATGCCCCATGGCCTGGGCAGGTTGCACGATCTGGCACACTGGTAGCTGACCATTTTGCGGTTCCGGTTCACGCCATGCGTGAAGGCGACCCGGCGGCCGCAGCCCGAAAGGACAGCCATGAAGCCCGACATCCACCCCGATTACCACGTGACGCAGGTCTCCTGCTCCTGCGGCAACACGTTCACGACCCGCAGCACCGCGAAGAACGGCGTCATCCACGCCGACGTGTGCTCGGCCTGCCACCCGTTCTACACGGGCAAGCAGAAGATCCTCGACACCGGCGGCCGGGTGGCTCGCTTCGAGAAGCGCTTCGGCAAGAAGGCCACGGGCAAGTAGCTTCACCGACGCCGACCCGGCCGCACCACGTGCGCCGGGTCGGCGTTGTTGGTGAAACGGCATTCAAACCACTGAAGGACCCACGGTGAACCTCGACGAGTTGCTCAAGGAGTATTCCGAGCTGGAGCTGCAGCTTGCCGACCCCGCCGTGCACGCCGACCAGAACAAGGCCCGCACACTCGGCCGGCGCTACAGCCAGCTCACCCCGATCGTCAGCACCTACCGGGAGCTCGACACGGCCCGCGAGGACCTGACGGCGGCCAAGGAACTGGCCGGCGAGGACGAGGGGTTCGCGGCCGAGGCGGCCGAGATCGAGGAGCGCATCCCGCAGCTTGAGGAGAAGCTCAAGCACCTGCTCATCCCGCGCGACCCCAACGATGACAAAGACATCATCATGGAGATCAAGGCGGGCGAGGGCGGCGAGGAGTCCGCGCTGTTCGCCGGCGACCTGCTGCGGATGTACCTGCGCTACGCCGAGCGCCTCGGCTGGAAGACCGAGATCATCGACACCCAGCCCTCCGACCTCGGCGGCTACAAAGACGTCACGGTCGGCATCAAGGCCAAGGGCGACGAGGGCGTGTGGTCCAGGCTCAAGTTCGAGGGCGGCGTCCACCGCGTGCAGCGGGTGCCCGTCACCGAGTCCCAGGGCCGCATCCACACCAGCGCCGCGGGCGTGCTGGTCTACCCGGAGGCGGAGGAGGTCGACGTCCAGATCGACCCCAACGACCTGCGTATCGACGTCTACCGCTCCAGCGGTCCCGGTGGCCAGAGCGTCAACACGACCGACTCGGCCGTGCGCATCACCCACCTGCCCACGGGCGTGGTCGTCTCCTGCCAGAACGAGAAGAGCCAGCTCCAGAACAAGGAGTCGGCGATGCGCATCCTGCGTGCCCGCCTGCTGGCCGTGGCACAGGAGCAGGCCGACGCCGCGGCGCAGGCCGAGCGCAAGTCGCAGGTCCGCACGGTCGACCGTTCCGAGCGCATCCGCACGTACAACTTTCCCGAGAACCGGATTTCCGACCACCGCGTAGGCTTCAAGGCGTATAACCTCGACCAGGTTCTCGACGGCGAGCTCAACGCCGTCACCCAGGCACTCATCGACGCCGAGATGGCGGAGAAGCTCGCACAACACTCATGACATTTCTGCTGGACGAGATCGCTCTGGCCACCGCTCGGCTCGCCGAGGCAGGTGTGCCTTCGCCGCGCACCGACGCGGAGGAGATCGCGGCGTTCGTCCACGGCGTGCGCAGGAGCGAGCTCCACACGGTCAAGGACTCCGACTTCGACGCGCTGTTCTGGGAGGGCATCGCCCGGCGCGAGGCGCGTGAGCCGCTGCAGCACATCACCGGCCACGCCTACTTCCGCTACCTGGAGCTCGCGGTCGGCCCCGGCGTGTTCGTGCCGCGGCCGGAGACCGAGGTCATGGCCGGGTGGGCGATCGAGACCCTGCGCGCCATGGACGTGACGGCGCCCCTCGTCGTCGACCTCGGCACCGGCTCGGGGGCCATCGCGCTGTCGATCGCCCAGGAGGTCGCGCTCGCCGAGGTGCACGCCGTCGAGGTCGACCCCGCGGCCTACACCTGGGCCAAGCGCAACATCTCCGAGCTGGGCCAGGGGCGTACGCACCTGCACCCGGAAGACCTCGCCGAAGCCCTTCCCGAGCTCAACGGCAAGGTCGACCTGGTGATCTCCAACCCGCCGTACATCCCGCCCGGCGCCATCCCGCGCGACCCCGAGGTCCGCGACTACGACCCCTCCCGGGCCCTCTACGGCTCCGGCGACGACGGCCTCGGCGAGGTGCGCGCGGTCGAACGCACCGCCCGCCGCCTGCTGCGTCCCGGCGGCTGGGTGGCCGTCGAACACGCCGACGAGCAGGGCAGGGCCGTCTATCTGACCTTCCCGGAGGACAACGGCTGGCGCGACGTCCGCCTGCGCCAGGACCTCACCCGAAGGGACCGCTTCGTCACGGCCAGACTCGGCCAGGACTAGGATGCACGCCGTGGGAAGACGCTTTGACTGCTCCGACCTCGACCAGCGCGCCGAGGGCCTGATCGAGGCCGCCACCGCCGTGCGCCGCGGCGAGCTGGTCGTGCTGCCGACCGACACCGTCTACGGCATCGGCGCCGACGCGTTCATGCCGCCGGCCGTCACCGCGCTGCTCGACGCCAAGGGGCGCGGCCGCGACATGCCGCCGCCCGTGCTCGTGGGCACCGTCAGAGCCGCCACAGCGCTCGTGGACGACCTCGGGCCCTACGGGCAGGATCTCATCGACGCCTTCTGGCCCGGGCCGCTCACGCTGGTCTGCAGGGCCAACAGGGCCCTTTCCTGGGACCTGGGCGACACCAAGGGCACGGTCGCCGTCCGCATGCCGCTCCACCCGGTCGCCCTCGACCTGCTCAAGGAGACCGGCCCGATGGCCGTCTCCAGCGCCAACCGCTCCGGCGCCCCCGCGGCGACGACGGCGGAGGAGGCCGAGGAGCAGCTCGGCGACTCGGTCGCGGTCTACCTCGACGGCGGCAAGACCACCGACAACACGCCCTCGACCATCCTCGACCTCACCACGGCGGTGCCCCGGATGTTGCGCCGCGGCGCGATCCCCGTCGAGAAGCTGCGCGGCATCATCGGCTACGTCGCCACCGACGACTGACGTATACCGTCTTTGCATCCCGGCTGCGGCGACGCCACGGCCGCGATTACCGTGAGTCCCGGAACGGCGACACGTCCGGGAGTGGCCCATGGGCAAGTTCGACGGCATGGATCCGCAGCTGGTCCGTGACCTGCTGACCGAGGTCAAGCACGCGTCCTCGGCGCTGCGCACGGCCGAGGACCAGGTCAGGGCGGTGCTGAGCCGTGCCGGGCTGTCCGCGCGGAGCACCCACCGTCCGGTCCAGGTGGCCGACTCCGCCGATCACATGGTCAAGGACGTCAACGCGCGGCTGGCCGTCCTGGAGAAGCGCGCCGACGGGAAGCTGGGCGACACGTCGAAGACGGGCGGCGGCGGCACGGCCGACGAGCCCAAGGAGTCGCCGGGCAGCCGCGACGACAAGTACGGCAACCCCCGCGCCGACACCCCGCCCAAGCACACCGACCCCGCCCACCCCGCCGACCCGAAGCCCACCCACCCCTCCACCCCGAAGGACCACGACCCGAAACCCACCGACCCACCCCCGAAAACCCCCGATACCAAGCCCACGGACCCGCCTGCGTCGAAAGACCACGACCCCAAGCCGACGGACCCGCCGACGCCTAAGGACCCCGACAGCAAGACCGGTGACGACGGTAAGACCGGTGACGACGGTGCCAAGGCCGACGGCGACGGGAAGGCGTGCGACGGCGCCGACAAGGACACCGGGACCAGCGGAAACGACACCAGGACCGACGACCGGACCGGTGACCGCACAGACGGCCGCAGCGACGGCAGCACCGGCGACACCCCGGCCGCCGACGACCCCAAGGCCCCCGACCAGGACAGCAGACGCGACCGGGGAGCGGAGGCCGACACCGGCACGACCAATGTCCCCGCGAAGGATCAGCCGGACGACCCGCACAAGCCCCAGGTCGTGGTGGTCGACGGCGTGAAGGTGCTCCAGGTCCCCATCGACCCGCCCACGGCCGAACAACTGGAGTCCCTGCTCAAGAACGTCGACAACGTGCAGCCCGCCGACATGCCGACCGTGCACGCCGACGGCGGTGCGGCGACGGCGGGCGGAGGCGAAGGGCTGTCGGTGCCGACAGGAGAGGGCGGCACCGACCCCTCGACGACCACCGCAGGCAACACCCCCGGCCACCACCCCGGCACCGCAACCGCCACCGGTCACCCGTACGGCACCGCAACCGCGACCGGCCACCCCTACGGCGCTGCAACGGCCGCCGGTCACCCCTATGGCACGTCAGAAGGCACGGGCGCCCACTTCGGCACCGCAGGCGACACGACCTCCCACAACGGCACCCAAGGCGATGCCGCCACCCACTCCGGCACCACCGGAGACACCTACGGCGGCCCCACCGGGGACACAGGCGCCCACCAGGGCACCCCAAGGGAGGCGGGCAACACCCACGGCACCCACGCCGACGGCGCCTCCTCCACCCCGACCCGCCCCGACGCCACCACAGGCACCGGCACCCAGCCCATCGGCGACACCGGCCGGGCCGACGGCGCACATGGCCACACGGACACCGGCACAGGCCGGGCCGACGGCCCCAGCGGCGGCGCGAACAGCGACACCGGCCGCTCCGACGGCGGCACCACGGACACCGGCCGCACTGACGGCACCGCCTGCGCCGACGACAAGGCCACGAACGGCACCCGCACCGACGCGGACACCGCCAACGGCAGCCGCGACGCCGGCAGCGGCACCGGCGGCAACACCGACGGTGGGCGCGCGGACGGCGGGCGTGGCGGCGTGGGGACCGGTGGTGGTGCGGTTGATGCTGGTCGGGCTGATGGCGGTGCCGTGAACGGTGGTCGTGACGTCGGTGGCGGGTACGGCGATGGTGGGTACGGCGATGGTGGGTACGGCGATGGTGGGTACGGCGATGGTGGGTACGGCGATGGTGGGTACGGCGATGGTGGGCGTGCTGATGGCGGCGCGGGGAACGGACGTGCCGATGGGGGCGCGGGTAACGGGCGTGCCGATGTGGGCACCGGTGGCGGCGCCGCTGATGCCGGGCGTGCTGATGGTGGCGTGGCGGACGCTGGTCGCGCCGGTGCGGACGGTGGAGCGGCGGGGCGGGGTGATGGGTCTGCTGGGGTGCGGATTCCGCCTACGGCGCCTGGGGGAGGGGCGGCCGTCTCGGCTGGAGGGGACGTCTCTGCTGGAGGGGACGTATCGGCTGGTGGTGATACAGGGCGTCATGGCGCGGCTGTTTACGGCGGCGGGGGGCATGGTGTCGAGGGGCATGGCGATGGTGGGGCGCAGGGCTTGGACGGCGGGCGGGCCGGTGGGAAGTGGGTGAGTGAAGGGGACGGGGTGGTGGCTGTGGATGTGTCCGCGGCCGGGCCGGAGGCGATCAGGACTTTGATCGACGACGTCCGCGACATTCAGCCGCTCGACATGCCGTCCGTGGAGGCTCCGCCCGGTGAGTACGGCGAGGGTGACTGGGCGCCCAGGGACATCAGGCCGGACGGTCCATCGGGTGAGGTCGATCCCGGGACGTCGGGAAGGAGCGTGTGATGTACGTCGACCCGCCCGCGCCCAGGCCCAGGAGCAGGGACGAGATGCCGCCCGTCACCGCCGCGGGCCCGCTGGACAACCAGCCGCTGGCCTACGAGTTCAACCCCGACTACGAACGTCTCGTCACCGCCTGGAACACCGTCATGCCCATGCTGGAGAAGCTCAGCACGGCCCTCGACAAGGCGTACGCGCTGGCCAAGAGCCCGCAGACGTGGGACGCGCCGGTCGGCGATCGATATGTGCAGGACATCCGGGAATGGCGGTCGAAGCTGGCTCTCTACCGTCACGCCGTGCTCACCGCGATCAGCGATCAGGCCGACGACACCCCGAGGTGGATCCCCAGCCAGACCGGCGCACCACACGCCTTCCCCTGACCTCCGACCTCCCCGGCGCTTCGCGGTTCCGGTACTGCGCGTTCCTTGAGCTTCGCGGTCCGTGCGCTTCGCGCTCTCGGAGCTTCGCGGTCGCCGCCCTCTGGCCTTCGCAGGTGAACGCCCTCATGGCTCCTGACCGGCACGGACTCCGTGCCCTCGCAAGCGACCGCCCTCGCAGCGCGGCTATCTGGGCAAAACGGACATGCGGTCGTACAGTGGAGAAATGGGTGGGGAGCCGTACTACGGGCCCGACTTCGGGCGGTTGCGGCGGCAGGATCCGGAGCTGGCGCAGGTGCTGCTCGACGAGCTCGAACGCGAACGCGCCGGCATCCAGCTGATCGCCGGCGAGAACTTCACCTCCCCCGCGGTCATGGCCGCCCTGGGCTCCACCCTCACCAACAAGTACGCCGAGGGCTACCCCGGCAGGCGCTACTACGGCGGCTGCGAGGTCGTCGACCGGGCCGAACGGCTGGCGGTGGAGCGGGCGCGCAGGCTGTTCGGGGCCGAGCACGCCAACGTCCAGCCGCATTCCGGCGCGAGCGCCAACCTGGCCGCCTACGCCGCCCTGCTCCAGCCCGGCGACACCATGCTCGCCATGGCGCTCCCGCACGGCGGCCACCTCACGCACGGCTCGAAGGCGAACTTCTCGGGACGATGGTTCGACGTCGCCTCCTACGGCGTGCGGCGCGACACCGAGCTCATCGACTACGACGAGGTGCGCGACCTGGCGCTGCGACGCCGGCCCAAGGTGATCGTGTGCGGCGCGACGGCGTACCCGAGGCTGATCGACTTCTCGGTCTTCCGCGGCATCGCCGACGAGGTGGGCGCGTGGTTGCTGGCCGACGTGGCGCACCCGATCGGGCTGATGGCGGGCGGGGTGATCCCGTCGGCGGTGCCGTACGCGGACGTCGTGACGCTGACCACGCACAAGGTGCTGCGCGGGCCGCGCGGCGGCGCGATCCTGTGCACGGAGGAGCTGGCTGGCAAGATCGACCGGGCGGTGTTCCCGTTCGTGCAGGGCGGGCCGCTGATGCACGCGGTGGCGGCCAAGGCGGTGGCGTTCGGGGAGGCGCTGCGGCCGGAGTTCGCCGAGTACGCGGGCCGCGTCCTCGCCAACGCCCGCACGCTCGCCGGCGCGCTGGACGGGGCGGGCATGCGTCCGGTCACCGGCGGCACCGACACCCACCTGGCCCTGATCGACCTGCGTGAGCTGGGCGTGTCGGGCGCCGAGGCCGAACGGCGCTGCGCGGCCGCCGGCATCACGCTCAACCGCAACGTCATCCCCTACGATCCGGAGCCGGCGGCCGTCACCTCCGGGATCCGGGTGGGCACGGCGTGCGTGACCACGCAGGGCATGGGCCCGCGGGAGATGGAAGAGGTGGGAAGTCTGCTGTCGATGTCCGTGCGCGACCCGGCCGTAGCGCCCGAGGTCAGGGAAAGAGTGGCGGCGCTTCTCGCCATCCATCAGCCATATCTCAGCGAATATTAAGCTGGTCTGTGTCGGTTTCCGGTCACAGCTGGCCGGAGCATCCGGGAAACTAGGTCCGTGCGCGAATACCTGTTCATGGCGCTCATCTCGGCAGCGGTGACGTATCTGCTGGTCCCGCTGGTGCGCCGCTTCGCCATCCGCATCGGCGCCATGCCCGAGGTTCGCGAGCGCGACGTGCACACCACGCCGACGCCGAGGCTCGGCGGCCTGGCCATGTACGGCGGCCTCGTGGTCGGCCTGCTGGTCGCCAGCCAGCTGAAACACACGGGCGCGGCGCTGTCTGAGTACGACGGCAAGGCCGTCACCGCGTTGATCGTCGCCGGCGGCCTGATCACGCTCACCGGCTTCCTCGACGACTGGTGGGGCATGGACGCCTTCATCAAGCTCGGCGGGCAGATCGCGGCGGCGGGCGTGCTGGTCTACTTCGACCTGCGGCTGCTCTACATCCCGCTGCCGAAGGACTGGGGCGGCTCCACCAGCCTCGACTACACGCTGAGCACGATCATCACCATCATGATCGTGGTGGTCACCATCAACGCCGTGAACTTCGTCGACGGCCTCGACGGGCTCGCGGCCGGCATCGTGTGCATCGCCGCCATGGCCACGTGGGCGTACTCGATCCTGCTGGCCCAGAGCATGAGCGTGGGGAACATCACCACGACGGCGGCCATCGCGGCCGTCCTCATCGGCACGTGCCTGGGCTTCCTGCCGCACAACTTCCATCCGGCCAAGATCTTCATGGGCGACACCGGGGCGATGCTGATCGGGCTGGTGCTCGCCTCCTCGATCGTCACGGTGACGCCGCTCGACCCGGCCGCCATCGAGGACATGAACAAGGTCCCGGTGCTGCTGCCGCTGATGCTGCCGGCGGCGGTGCTGGTCCTGCCGCTGATCGACCTGATCACCGCCGTGGTGCGGCGCACGTCCCACGGCATGTCGCCGTTCGCGCCCGACCGGGGGCACCTGCACCACCGGCTGCTGGACATCGGCCACTCGCACCGCCGCTCGGTGCTGATCATGTACGCGTGGGCGTTCCTGTTCGCCTTCGGCCTGGTGGCGATGTCCCGCGAGGGCGTGCCGGTGCTGCTGTTCGTGGTGGTCATCGTGCTGGCGCTGGCGGTGCTCGTCCTGATGGCCGCGCCGCGGTGGCGGGGGAGGGGCGGCGCGCACGCCGCCACGCGCGACAAGCAGCCCGACGACGACGGCCCGCCCACCGGCCCGATGCCGCCGATCGGCCCGGACACCCAGGTCAGGCGGCAGATGCCGCCGCAGGGCGGCCCTTCGGCGCAGGAACGCGCGAGCGCCGAGGGCAAACCGGTCATTCCTGCATTTCCGAGCCGTCCGTGATCGGGAACTAGAAACGGCAGGTAAAAGCGGTCTTCCGTGAGCTTGTGATATCTTTCACGAGCAGGGACCTCCAGACGCACATGTTCTGGAGGTAGCAAACGCTCGCTTGACAACATGCTGATGGAGCACCGATGCAGGCCAACGACGTGCGCGTACTCAAGAGCGCCGCTGTTCCGACCTTCGCGGTCGGGGTGGTCGCGGTCATCGTGGCGTTCCTCCTGGCGGGCGGCAAGGGAGCGCTCGGCGCGGCCCTCGGCACCTTGCTCGTCGGGGTTTTCTTCAGCATCAGCGTGGTAGCGGTCTCCTATGCCGCACGCGTCTCCCCGCAGATGATGGCGATCGCGGCGATGGTCAGCTACCTCGTCAAAGTCGTCGCCATCATGGTGGTGCTGTCCGCCTTCCGTGAGACCACCGCCTGGAACACCCAGGCCTTCGCGTGGTCCGTGGTCGGATGCACGCTCGTCTGGACCGGATTCGAGGTCCGCGCGTTCATGAAGACCAAGATGCTCTACGTCGACCCCGAAGCCTCGGTCCCCGGAAAGGGCGACTCATGAGGCAGGTAAAGGGATGGGGTCCGATATGACTAGTCCTCCACTCGCCTGCTATCGTCGGGGCCGCGATGAGCGCACAGGAACGCCGGCCGGAACACGACGGTCGCGACTTCTCCGATGCCATGTGGTCAGTCCCCAGCTATCTGCTCGCCGGGATGGCGGTCTATGGCGGTCTCGGGTGGTTGCTGGACCGGTGGCTCGACATGTCCGCGTTCTTCCCCATAGGCGTGGTCCTTGGGGTCGTGCTCGGCGGCTACGCGGTCTACCGGAAGTTCGGTCGCTAACCCGACGCAGCGATCGCCTCGCTGAGGAAACCCTTGTGATCCACTACGACGTTGAAGGGAACGCCGCGTGATTGCGCTGACGGTCCTCGCCCCCGAAGACAACTTCCGGGCGCCATCGCCCGATGAGCTGTTCAATTCGTTCACGCCGATCATCCCCGGGGTGACCTGGTTCACCAAGCCGGTGCTGCTGGCGATGCTCAGCGCGCTCGTGGTGATCGCCGTGTGCTGGGTGGCCTTCGCCAAGCCGAAGCTCGTGCCGAGGGGCACCCAGAACGTCGTCGAGTACGGCTACATGTTCGTCCGTGACCAGATCGCCCGGCCGTTCCTCGGCAAGGACGCCGATCGGTGGATGGGCCTGCTGGTCACGCTCTTCTTCCTGGTCCTGTTCTGGAACATCCTCGGCGTGATCCCGCTCGCGCAGTTCCCGGTCGCCTCGCACATCGCGTTCCCGGCCGTGCTCGCGCTCTCGATCTACGCGATCAAGGTCTACCTGGGCGTCAAGCACCAGGGCGGCATCGGTTACTTCAAGAACATGATGTTCCCGCCCGGCCTGCCCAAGCCGATCTACTTCCTTCTGGCGCCGATCGAGTTCCTGTCGAACATGATCATCGCGCCGTTCACGCACGCTGTCCGACTGTTCGCGAACATGTTCGCCGGTCACATGCTGCTCGCGTTCTTCAGCATGGTCGGCTTCTGGTTCCTGTTCGAGAAGCTGACGCCCCTGGGCGCACCCGTCGGCGTGGTGGGCGTGATCATGACGATCATCCTGACCGGGTTCGAGATGTTCATCCAGTTCCTGCAGGCCTTCCTGTTCGCAATGCTGGCGTCGATGTACATCGGCGGCGCGCTGCACCCGGATCACTGAGAACCACATACCGGAATATCCATGACCGGTGGGACTCCCTTCACCGGCCGTCCAGTAAAGGAAATAGCAATGAGCGTTCTCGCTGAGGTCTCCGGCAACGTCACCGCCATCGGTTACGGTCTCGCCGCCATCGGCCCCGGCATCGGCGTCGGCATCATCTTCGGTCAGGGCGTGCAGGCCATCGCGCGTCAGCCCGAGGCTTACGGCCTGATCCGCCAGAACATGCTCCTCGGCTTCGTCCTCACCGAGGCCCTCGCCCTGATCGGTCTGGTCGCGCCGTTCATCTTCGCGGGCATCTAGGACCAGAAGAATTCTGACGAAAGGCTGCACCCATGATTAAGGCAGCTACGCTCCTCGCGCAGGAAGAAGGGGCGAACCCGCTCCTTCCGCACACGTTCGAGCTCGTCGTCGGTATCTTCTCGTTCCTCGTCGTCCTCCTCGTCGTCGGCAAGATTCTCGTTCCGCGCATCCAGAAGACTCTGGCCGAGCGGACCGACGCGATCGAGGGTGGCATCAAGAGGGCTGAGGAGGCCCAGGCCGAGGCGCAGAACCTCCAGCGGCAGTACGCGCAGCAGCTTGAGGAGGCCCGCCGCGAGGCCGGCCGGCTCCGTGAAGAGGCTCGCGAGCAGGCCGCGCAGATCAAGGCGGAGCTCCGCGAGGAGGCGCAGGCCGAGGCCCGTCGTCTCGTCGAGGCCGCGCACGCCCAGATCGAGGCCGACCGCGCCGCCGCGTTCGCGCAGCTCCGCACGGAGATCGGCCGTCTGTCCACCGAGCTGGCCGGCCGCATCGTCGGCGAGTCCCTGGAGGACGAGGTCCGCCAGAGCCGGATCGTGGACAGGTTCCTCGACGAGCTTGAGAGCAGCAACGCGCAGGCGGTGCGCTAATGCGAGGTCTGAGCAGGACCTCGTTGGCAGAGGTCGAGGAGCGCTTCAACGCGGTCGCGGGCAGCGCCGACCTCGGCGCGCTCTCCGACGAGTTGTTCGCCGTCGCGGATCTGCTCGACCGCGAGCACGGCCTGCGCCGCGCGCTGTCCGACCCGGCCAGGGCCGCCGAGCAGAAGGCGGGCACCGTTCGCGCCCTGCTCGGCGGCAAGGTCTCCGAGGCGGCCCTCGCCACGACCGAGGCCGCGGTCTCGGTCCGGTGGTCGCGCGCGGGTGACCTGGCCGACTCGCTCGAACGGCTCGGCGTCGTCGCCGCCGCCGCCGAGGCGGAGGGCCAGTCCAGGCTCGACGACGTCGAGGACGAGCTCTTCCGCTTCGGCCGTATCGTCGCCGCCAACCCCGACCTCCGACGCGCGCTCGCCGACGCGGCCGCGCCCGCGGAGGGCAAGCGGCAGCTGCTGAGTGACCTGCTCGGCGGCAAGGTGGCCCCCACCAGCCAGCGCCTGATCACGCAGCTGGCGGTGCACCCGCGAGGGCGTAGCCTGGAAGCGGGCTTGGAGGAGTTCGGCCAGCTCGTGGCCCAGCAGCGCCAGCGCCTGGTGGCGGTCGTGCGCAGCGCGGTCGAGCTGTCCGACGCGCAGAAGCAGCGACTGGCCGACTGGCTGCGCACCTCCTACGGTCGTGACGTGCACCTGAACGTCGAGGTGGACAAGCGAGTGCTCGGTGGGTTCTCGGTCCGCATCGGCGACGAGATGATCGACACCACGATCGTGGGACGAATTGAAGAAGTCCGCCGCCGGTTGGCCGGCTGAGGCGCAGTGAGCGCCGAATGAATAGGGAGACAGAGTAGAGATGGCGGAGCTTACGATCCGGCCGGACGAGATCCGGGACGCGCTTGAGCGCTTCGTCCAGGCGTACGAACCGGAAGGCGCCGCGCGCGAGGAGATCGGGACCGTCGTCGACGCCGGCGACGGCATTGCCCATGTCTCCGGCCTTCCCTCGGCGATGGCGAACGAGCTGCTCGAGTTCGAGGACGGCACGCGCGGCCTGGCCCTGAACCTCGACCCCCGAGAGATCGGCGTCGTGGTCCTGGGCGACTTCAGCAAGATCGAGGAGGGCCAGACGGTCCGCCGGACGGGCGAGGTCCTGTCCGTGCCGGTCGGCGACAACTTCCTCGGCCGTGTGGTCGACCCGCTCGGCAACCCCCTCGACGGCAAGGGCGCGATCGAGGCCGAGGGCCTGCGCGCCCTCGAACTGCAGGCCCCCTCGGTCGTCCAGCGGCAGCCGGTGAAGCAGCCGCTGCAGACCGGCATCAAGGCGATCGACGCCATGACGCCGATCGGCCGCGGCCAGCGCCAGCTGATCATCGGTGACCGTGGCACGGGCAAGACGGCCGTCGCCGTGGACACGATCATCAACCAGCGCGACAACTGGCTCTCGGGCGACCCCGAGAAGCAGGTGCGCTGCGTCTACGTCGCGGTCGGCCAGAAGGGCTCGACGATCGCCCAGGTGCGTTCCCGTCTCGAAGAGGCCGGCGCCCTGGAGTACACCACGATCGTCGCCGCCCCGGCCTCCGACCCGGCTGGTTACAAGTACATCTCCCCGTACACCGGTTCGGCCATCGGCCAGCACTGGATGTACCAGGGCAAGCACGTCCTCATCATCTTCGACGACCTCACCAAGCAGGCCGACGCCTACCGCGCCGTCTCGCTGCTGCTTCGCCGCCCGCCGGGCCGCGAGGCGTTCCCCGGTGACGTCTTCTACCTCCACTCCCGCCTGCTGGAGCGCTGCGCCAAGCTCTCCAGTGACATGGGCGGCGGCTCGATGACCGGTCTTCCGATCATCGAGACGAAGGGCAACGACGTGTCGGCGTTCATCCCGACCAACGTCATCTCCATCACCGACGGCCAGTGCTTCCTGGAGACCGACTACTTCAACGCCGGTATCCGTCCCGCCATCAACGTCGGTATCTCGGTCTCCCGAGTCGGTGGCTCGGCGCAGATCAAGGCGATGCGCAAGGTGGCCGGCACGCTGCGTCTGTCGCTGTCGCAGTACCGCGACCTGGAGGCCTTCGCGGCCTTCGCCTCCGACCTGGACGCGGCCTCCCGCGCCCAGCTGGAGCGCGGTCAGCGCCTGACCGAGCTGCTCATCCAGCCGCAGTACTCGCCGTTCCCCGTGGAGCGTCAGGTCGTGTCGGTGTGGGCGGGCACGACGGGTGAGCTCGACGAGGTTCCGGTCGAGGACATCCGCCGCTTCGAGCAGGAGTTCCTCGACTACCTGCAGAGCAGCCACAAGGGCATCTTCGACAGCATCCGCGAGACCAACGAGCTGTCCGACGATGCGGTGACCAGCCTCAAGGACGCCGTCACGGAGTTCAAGAAGGGCTTCACCACCTCCTCGGGCGAGCTCCTGGTCAAGGACGAGCCGGTGGCGCCGCTCGAAGCCGGCGAGGTCGGCCAGGAGAAGATCAAGAAGGTCGTCCGTCCGGCGACGGAGAAGTAGCTCATGGGTGCCCAGCTAAGGCTGCTGCGGCGGCGGATCAAGTCGGTCAAGTCGACCGCCAAGATCACGCGTGCCCAGGAGCTCATCGCCTCCTCGCGGATCGTGAAGGCGCAGATGCGGATGCAGGCGGCGCTGCCGTACGAGCGTGAGATCACTCGCGCCGTCACCGGCGTCGTCAGCAACGCGGCCAGCGTCGACCATCCGCTGACCGTGGCGAAGGAGAACCCCGCCAAGGCGGGCGTCCTCATCGTCACCAGCGACAGCGGGTTCTGTGGCGGCTTCAACGCCAACGTCCTGCGCGAGGCCGAGGCCCTGCGCGGGCTGCTGGAGAGCCGTGGCCTGACGGTGGTGCCGTTCGTCACCGGCCGGAAGGGTGTCACCTGGCACACCTTCCGCAACCGTACGATGGGCGGCCAGTGGGTCGGCTTCTCCAGGAAGCCGGCCTACGCCGACGCCAAGGAGATCGCGCAGACGCTGATCGACTCCTTCAAGGAAGAGGCGGGGATCGACGAGATCCACATCGTCTCGACCGAGTTCGTCTCGATGCTGACCCAGAACGTCGTGGTCAAGCGCGTGCTGCCGCTGGAGGTCGAGGAGACCGAGGCGACGGCCAGCGAGACGATCCCGCCGTACTTCGAGTTCGAGCCCACCGCGGGCGACGTGCTCGAATCGCTGCTGCCGCGCTATGTGGAGTCCCGCATCTTCACGGCGCTGCTGCAGTCGGCTGCTTCGGAGGAGGCCGCGCGCCGCCGCGCCATGAAGTCCGCCACGGACAACGCCAACGAGCTGATCCGCGTGTTCACCATGCAGATGAACCAGGCTCGCCAGGCCGAGATCACCCAGGAAATCAGCGAGATCGTCGGTGGCGCCAACGCGCTGGCTGACGCCGCAGCGGGGAAAGAGTGAAATGACTGCAGAGGCTGTTGAGACTGTTGAGCCCACGTCGGCCGGTGCCGGTCGTGTGGCCAGCGTCAAGGGGCCCGTCGTCGACGTGGAGTTCCCCGTCGAGGCGATGCCCGACATCTACAACGCGCTCAACGTCGAGGTGACCCTCGGCGGCGAGACCAAGACCCTGACCATGGAGGTCGCCCAGCACCTGGGTGACAACCTGGTCCGCGCCATCTCCATGCAGCCCACCGACGGCCTGGTCCGCGGCACGGCCGTCACCGACTCCGGCCACCCGATCTCGGTGCCCGTCGGCGACGTCGTCAAGGGTCACGTGTGGAACGCGCTCGGCGAGGCGCTCGACGTGCCGACCGCGTCGCTCCAGGTCACCGAGAAGTGGGGCATCCACCGGCCGTCCCCGCCCTTCGACCAGCTCGAGTCCCGTACCGAGATGCTGGTCACGGGTATCAAGGTCATCGACCTGCTCACCCCGTACGTGCAGGGTGGCAAGATCGGCCTGTTCGGTGGCGCCGGTGTGGGCAAGACGGTTCTCATCCAGGAGATGATCCGCCGTGTCGCCCGCAACTTCGGTGGCACCTCGGTGTTCGCCGGCGTCGGCGAGCGCACCCGTGAGGGCAACGACCTCTGGCTGGAGATGGAGGAGGCGGACGTCCTCAAGGACACCGCCCTCGTCTTCGGCCAGATGGACGAGCCGCCGGGCACCCGTCTGCGGGTGGCCCTGTCCGCGCTGACGATGGCGGAGTACTTCCGCGACGTGCAGAAGCAGGACGTGCTGCTGTTCATCGACAACATCTTCCGCTTCACGCAGGCGGGCTCGGAGGTCTCCACCCTCCTCGGCCGCATGCCGTCCGCGGTGGGTTACCAGCCGACGCTGGCCGACGAGATGGGTGTGCTCCAGGAGCGCATCACCTCGACGCGCGGTCACTCGATCACCTCCATGCAGGCGATCTACGTGCCCGCCGACGACATCACCGACCCGGCCCCGCACAACGCGTTCGCGCACCTCGACGCGCAGACCGTTCTGTCCCGGCCGATCTCGGAGAAGGGCATCTACCCCGCGGTGGACCCGCTCGACTCCACCTCCCGGATCCTCGACCCGCAGGTCGTGGGCGAGGAGCACTACCGGGTGGCCCAGGAGACCAAGCGGATCCTGCAGAAGTACCGCGAGCTCCAGGACATCATCGCGATCCTCGGTATCGACGAGCTGTCCGAAGAGGACAAGGTCACCGTGCAGCGGGCCCGTCGCATCGAGCGGTTCCTGTCGCACCCGATGTACGCCGCCGAGGCGTTCACCGGCCAGCCGGGCGAGAACGTCCCGCTGGACGAGACGATCGCCTCCTTCAAGGGCCTGTGCGCCGGCGAGTACGACCACCTGCCCGAGCAGGCGTTCTTCATGGTCGGCGGCATCGACCAGGCCGTGGCCAAGGCCAAGGAACTCGAGCGTCGCTGATCGCCCTACGGTAGCGGCACGGGTGGGAGAACCCGTGCCGCTACCTGATCGGAAAGGAACCTGACGAAGTGGCGAAGCTACGCGTAGGGGTTGTCTCACCCGAGCGTGAGATCTGGTCGGGCGAGGCCGACATGGTGATTGCCAAGACCGTTGACGGCGAGATCGGTATTATGCCGCAACACGCACCCGTGCTCGGCGTCCTCGTCGAGGGCGGCGTGCTGCGCGTCAAGCGGGAAGGTGAGCCCGAGCTCGTCGCGGCCGTTCACGGGGGGTTCATCTCCGTGGCCGATGATGAGGTGTCGGTGCTCGCCGAGGTCGCCGAGCTCGGTTCCGAGGTCGACGTCGCGGCCGCCCGAGACGCTCTCGACCGGGCTCAGGCCTCGATCGAGGCCAACCAGGAGGACGCCGACGCGGCGATCGAGGCGAAGCGGGCCAGGGCCCGGCTGCGCGCGGCGGGCGAAGAGGTTTAATACATACAACGGGATTCAGGGGGGCGGCCATGGTGGCGACGGTTTCGGTTTTGTTGTTGCTGCTGGTCGCCCTCGTGGTCCTTCGAGGGGTGACGCTCGCCCGTTCGCGCGGCAGCGTACCCTGCCGGCTGAAAGTGGGCAGCCGAGGGTGGCAGAGCGGGGTGGCCCGCTACGCCGACGGTGAGCTCCACTGGATTCCGCTCATGGGCGTCCGACTGAGGCCGCGCCACGCGATCGCGAGGCGCGGCCTCGTCGTTTCCGCCCGTCGTGAGATCGACGGCGGCCTCTACGCCGTCGACTGCGGCGGCACGACGCGCGGGTTGTCGCTGGCGATGAGCGCCGACGCCCTCACCGGCTTCCTCGCCTGGCTGGAGTCGGCGCCGCCCAGCGCGTACCTCGACGTCGCCTAGCGGGTGCCGCCGGGCTTCCAGAGGATCTCGTTGCCGCCGTGGGCGATCCGGCAGGCGATGAAGAGCAGGTCGGAGAGCCTGTTGAGGTATTTGGCGGTCAACGGGTTGACGTCGTCGTGGGCCTCTAGCGCCGCCCACGTGGTGCGCTCGGCCCGGCGTACGGTCACCCGGGCCAGGTGCAGCGCGGCCGTGGCCGGGTCGCCGCCGGGCAGGATGAAGCTGCGCAGCGGCTGGAGCTCGGCGTTGAGCCGGTCGCACTGCTCCTCCAGCCGGTCGATGTAGGACTGCTCCACCCGCAGCGGCGGGAACTCCGGCTCGTCCACCACCGGTGTGGCGAGGTCGGCCCCCACGTCGAACAGCTCGTTCTGGATGCGCACGAGGAGCGCCACGAGGTCGGCGGACAGGGTGCCGTGGGACAGGGCCAGGCCCAGGCAGGCGTTGGCCTCCTCGACGTCGGCGTAGGCGGCCAGCCGGGTGTCGGTCTTGGCCGCGCGGCTCATGTCGCTCAGGTTCGTGGTGCCGTCGTCGCCCGTACGGGTGTAGATGCGGGAGAGGACGACGGGCTTGTCCTTGTCGGCACGCGTCATGAGCCCAGCGTAATGACAAATGTCATCCGAACGGGACGCGCTTTCCATGTCGCGTCCATGATTTCCACGACTACCAGGGCGAACGCCGCCAAAGCCACAATCTACTCATGACGAGAGAGAGGACCTGATGCTCGAGATCAGCGAGCTGCGCAAGCGCTTCGCGGGCGGTCCCGACAACCCCGGCGGCAAGATCGCCCTGGACGGGATCAGCTTCACGGTACGTCCGGGCGAGATGTACGGCTTCGTGGGCGCGAACGGTGCGGGCAAGACGACGACGATGCGTATCGTCATGGGCGTGCTCCAGGCCGACTCCGGTTCGGTGCGCTGGCGGGACCGCGCGCTGGGCTACGACGACCGCACGCGGTTCGGTTACATGCCCGAGGAGCGCGGGCTGTACCAGAAGATGCGGGTCAGCGAGCAGATCGAGTACTTCGGCCGGCTGCACGGGCTCACTCCAGCGGCGGCGAAGAAGGCCGCCGACGAGCTCATCGAGCGGCTGGGGCTGACCGAGCGCAGGGGCGACGCGGTGCAGACGCTGTCGCTGGGCAACCAGCAGCGCGTGCAGCTCGCGGTGGCGCTGGTGCACGACCCGGAGGCGCTGGTCCTGGACGAGCCGTTCTCGGGGCTCGACCCTCTCGCCGTGGACGCCCTGGCCGGGGCGCTCCAGGAACGCTGCAGGAGCGGCGTGCCGGTGATCTTCTCCAGCCACCAGCTCGACCTGGTGGAGCGGCTGTGCGACTCGGTGGGCATCGTCTCCGGCGGCCGGATGGTCGCGACGGGCACGGTGGCCGAACTGCGCGCCGCCGAGGGCGACACGTTGCGCGTGGAGGTCCGCAACCCGGCCCCGGGCTGGGCCGACGGCCTGCCGGGCACGGTGACCGTCCACGGCGACCTGCACACCCTGCGGACGACCGAGGGCGACGACCAGGAGATCCTGCGCCGCGCCATGAAGGCGGGCCGCGTCGAGCATTTCGGGGTCGAGCAGCCGACCCTCACCGAGATCTTCAAGGAGGCCGTGGCGTGAACGGACTGATGCTGGTCGCCCGCCGCGAGATCGTCACGCAGGTGCGCACGAAGACGTTCCTGGTCGGCCTGCTGGTGACCGCGCTGCTGGTGGCGGCCGTCTCCTTCGCGCCGAAGATCATGGGCGGGAACGACTCGTACACGCTGGGCACGGTCAACTCCCAGCAGCTCCCGCTGAAGGCCGCCGCGCCGGACGCCGAGTTCGAGTGGCGCTCCTACCCCGACGAGGCCGCGGCCAAGAAGGCCGTGCTGGCCGGTGACGTGGACGCGGTGCTGGTCAACGGCGACAAGGTGCTCACCGACGGCGAGATCGACAGCAAGCTCGGCGTGCTCATGCAGAGCACCAACCGGGAGATGCGGCTCGGCGCAGCCGGGGTGACGATCCCGCCGCTGCAGATGGTCTCCGTGGGCGTGGACACCCGCTACCAGGCGGCCAAGACCGGCATCGCCGTGGTGCTGGTGCTCGTCCTGTTCATGTTGCTCATGGGCCAGGTCATGATGGTGGCGATGGGCGTGGTGGAGGAGAAGGGCAGCAGGATCGTGGAGATCCTGCTCGCGGCGGTGCGCCCGTGGCAGCTGCTCGGCGGCAAGATCGTCGGGCTGGGCGTGCTCGGGCTGATCAACCTGCTCACCATCCTCGCCGTCGGCCTGGTCGCCACGTCGGTGTCGGGGTTCGCCGCGGACTTCCCGCCGGGCGTGCCGGGGCTGGTGGTCGCCGTCCTGGTCTGGTTCGTGCTCGGGTACGCCTTCTTCGCCACGCTCGCGGCCGCGTTCGCCTCGCTGGTCTCCCGCCAGGAGGAGGTGAGCAGCGTGATGTCGCCGCTGACCATGCTCATCATGGTCACCTACTTCGTGGCCTTCTACGCCACCAACGATCCCACGGGCACGCTGGCCACGGTGATGTCCTACATCCCGCCGTTCTCCTCGATGATCATGCCGGTCCGGATGGCGGCGGCCGACGTGCCGATGTGGCAGGTGGCGGCGTCCATGGCGGCGATGGCCGTGGCCGTGCTGGCGGTGTTGTCGTTCGGCGCCAAGGTCTACGAGCGGGCGGTGCTGCGCACGGGCGCCCGGCTGAAGCTCGGCGACGTGCTGCGCGCGGGCTAGATGGACGCGATCACGCGGGCGCGGCGGCTGGCCCGCCGGATGCTGAACTCGACGCTCGTGATCATGTGGATCTTCCTGATCGCGTCGACCGTGTTCAGCCTCGGCTCGGGCGCGGCCGGCTGGCCGCGCCTGCTGCTCGCGACGATCGCGGCGCTCGCCTTCAGCTGGCTCTACGTACGCGTCGTCGCCGCGGTCATGGAGCGCCGGTATCCCACGAGGGAGGTCGTGTGGACCGGCGCTCTGGCGTTCCTGGCGGCGGTGCTCGGCGGGGCCGACCCGATGGGCTGGGGGTTCGTGCCCATGGTCTGGCTGTCCGTGGTGGTGATCGGGCTGCCCGCGCGCCGGGCGCTGGCGCTGGGCGCGGCGACGTGCGCGGCCTGCGTCGGGCTCGGCGCACTGTCCGTGCTGGGCGGGACGGGCCTGCTGGCGCTGAGCGGTGACTCCTTCCTCGTCTCGCTGCTCGTCATCACCGCCCTCGACGTCGTGTGGGCCACGGCATTGCCCTGCACCAACAGGATGTGGGCCTGGATCTGGTCGCTGGCCGTGCAGGCCCACGACGGCCGCGAGGCGCACACCCGGCTGGCGCTGGCCGAGGAGCGGCTGCGCTTCGCCAGGGACCTGCACGACCTCGTCGGCCACCAGCTGTCCGCCATCGCCGTCAAGACCGAGCTGGCCGTACGCCTGGCCGACGCCGACGGCAAGGCCGCCAGGGACGAGATGGCGGAGGTGAACACGCTGACCCGCAAGGCCCTGCGCGAGCTGCGCCAGGCCGTGCGCGGCTACCGCGAACTTGACTTGACCGCTGAGCTGAATAGCGTGAAGGGAGTGCTCGAAGCGGCCGGCGTCCGCTGCGAGGTGCGCCTGCCGCACCGCGAGCTGCCCCACGGCGTCGCGCCGGTGTTCGCCTACGCGGTGCGTGAGGCGGTCACGAACGTGCTGAAGCACAGCGCCGCGACCTTCTGCGACATCACCCTGCGCTTCACCGACCAGGAGGCGGAACTGGCGGTGCGCAACGACGGCGTGGCCCGTAGGCAGGCCGACGACCTGGGCAGCGGGCTGACCGGCATGGGCGAGCGGATGGCCGCCGTGGGCGGGCGCATGACGGCCCGTCCCACCGGCGACGGACAGTTCCTGCTGACGGCTGTCGTGTCACTCCCGATAGATGGGTAGGGGAGGAGAGCGGGGGTCTCGATCCCGGCGACCACACGCCGTGTGCGTGATTGAGGAGGTGGCATGCGCGTCCGGCGCAATCCACGAGGCCAGACGGTGCGGATCGGTGCCCGGCTCGACGCCGGCACGTCGGCCGGCGTGCGTGAGCGGCTGCACGCCGCGCTCGACGCCGGCGAGGGCGACCTCATCCTCGACCTCTCCAAGCTGGAGATGATCGACGCCACCGGGCTCGGGGTGCTGGTCGGAGCGCATCGGCGCGCGATCAGCGTGCAACGCCGCCTCGTTCTTCGGGGGGTGCCCCCGCGGATCATGCGGATCCTGGCGGTGACCCGGCTGAATCGGGTCCTGCTCGTCGAGGTTCCCGCGGCCGCGGTGGCCTGAGGTCACATATCGGGGCCGGGCGCCGATCAGCCGTCGCCCGTGCCCTTTCACGAGCCGAATATAGAAGGAATGTAGATTTCGGCCGGCCCGCTATCACGGGCGTGGGCACTCGGAAAGAACTGTGAAAGTGATTATTCTGTGACCCCATCACTGCGGGTAATCGGCGGGTCACGACGGACTGAGGCTGCGGATGAAGATGTGCACCGCCACCTCGACCAGATCGTCGATGGCGGGCTGCTGGTCGGCCAGTATCCATTCGATCAGCAGCTCTTGCAGCGCGCCAATTACGCCAAGTGCCACCAGGCGCCGTTTCAGCGAGCGGGCCTGCGGGAAATCCGCCGACGCCTCCTCCACGAGCCGGGCGAAGGAGTCCACCGCCCGCTGACGCGAGGCTGTCAGGACGTCACCCGACCTGCGCACCTCCAGGTGCATGATGCGGGCCCGCCGCCAGTCGGCGGCGGCGAACTCGATATAGGCGCGAATCCCCGCCTTGACTCTTCCGTCAAGCGTGCCCGGCGCCTCCTGTAACGCTTTGGCCACAACCGCGAGGCTTTCCTCCACGCACCGCTCGTGCAGCGCCTGGAGCAACTCCTCGCGGCCGCCGAAACATTCGTAGAAGGCGCGGTTGGAGATCCGCGCCTCCGAGCACAATCTTTCGATGGTCGTCGCCGCGAAACCTGGTTTCGCGTATAGCGTGTAGGCGGCCGTCATCAGCCGCTCGCGTCTGTCCGCCAGCCTTTGCTCAGCCGACATTCCCCGGTAAGACCGGTTCACATTCCACCCGTCCAACATGATCGTGGCCCCCAGAGCACACAATTATGGACGGATGATCGGATTTGGGAAAGAGTGCGATGATTATCTTTTACGTCGGCCGTGCAAGAACGTGACAAGCCTGATCAGTCGCTCAAGCTCGTCGGGCCCCCTCCTGAAGGAGGTCAGGTTCATGCCGGGCAGGGCGAAGCGCTGGCGGGAGACCGCCTTCGGCCTGGTGAACTCGCGTAGGCCGTCGGCTCCGTGGATGCGGCCGAACCCCGAGTCGCCGACCCCGCCGAACGGCAGCGCGGGCACCCCGGCGAAGGAGATGACCGAGTTGACGGCGGTCATCCCGGTACGCATCGCCCGCGCGAGCCGCGTCGCCCGGCGGGCGTCCCGCGAGAAGATCGTGCCCGCCAGCCCGTACGCCGAGGCGTTGGCCAGCTCCAGCGCCTCCTGTGCGTCGCGGGTGCGCCGGACGGTGATCGTCGGCCCGAACGTCTCCTCGCGCACGGCCGGGGAGTCCTCGGGCACGTCCGCCACGATGACCGGGTCGACGAACGGGGCCCGGACCGAGCCTGGGCCGCCGGTCACCACTTTTCCGGACTTGGTGGCGTCGTCGATGTGCCGCCGGATGATGTCGATCTGGGCGGGCATGGTGATCGGGCCGTAGTCCTGGCCGGCCTTGACCTCGGCGGCCCGCTCCGACAGCTCCCGCATGAACGGCTCGTACACCGCGTCCACCACGTAGACCCGCTCGACGCCCGCGCAGGTCTGGCCCGCGTTCGACATCGCGCCCCACAGGCAGGCGTCGGCCGCGGCGGGCAGGTCGGCGTCGGCGTCCACGATGAAGGCGTCCTTGCCGCCGCACTCGGCCACGAGGGGCGTGAGGTTCTCCGCGCATGCCGCCATGACCCGCTTGGCGGTGGCGGTCGAGCCGGTGAAGGCCACCTTCCGCACCCGGGGGTCGGCGGCCAGCGCCGCGCCGGTCTCGCCGAGCCCGGTCACCGTCTGCAACACCGGCTGCTCGGGCACCGACTCGGCGAACAGCTCCGCCAGCCGCACGCCCACGCCCGGGGTGAGCTCGCTGGGCTTGAACACGACCGCGTTGCCGGCGGCCAGCGCGTACGCGATGGACCCCATGGGGGTGAACACCGGGTAGTTCCACGGGCCGATCACGCCGACCACGCCGAGCGGCAGGTATTCCAGGGTGGCGGCCAGGTTGAGCCCCAACATGCCGGTCGCCACGCGGCGGCGGCCCAGCACCTTGGCGGCGTTGCGGGCCGCCCAGTCGAGGTGCGTGACGGCCAGCACGATCTCCAGCGTGGCGTCGCCCACCGGCTTGCCGGTCTCCTCGTGCACCAGCGCGGCCAGCTCCCGCAGGCGCCGCGTGAGGACCGCCTTGTAGTCGAGCAGGCGGCGCCTGCGCTCGCCCGCGGGCAGGGCACCCCACCACTCCGCGGCCGTCTCGGCCCTGGTCACGGCCTCGCGCACGGCCTGGGCGTCGTTCTTGGGGTGACTGCCGACGACCTCGCCGGTAGCCGGGTTCAGTGAGTCGAACGTCAGCGTGGTCATGGCGTCACGATAAACCGGTAAGCCGTCGCTTACTAGCTCCGGGGTGGGCGCAGCATCCCCCACACCGGCGGCCCGTCCGGCAGCGTGAACCGCTCGGTGACCGCGAACCCGAACCGCTCGTAGAAGGGCACGTTCGACTCCTTGCTGCTCTCCAGGTAGACGGGCAGGCCGCCGCACCTGGCCAGGCCCGCGCGCAGCAGCGCGCCGCCCACGCCGGTGCCCTGGAGCTCGGGCACGGTGCCGAGCTGGGCCAGATACCAGTAGGGGCCTTCCGGCTTGTGCCGGGCGAACTCCTCCTCCAGCAGCAGGCCCTGGCGCACCCGGTCGCCCATGGCCGCCACCAGGCCGGGCACGCCCGCCTCCGCGTCGGGCCGGTGGCCCGGCGGGTCCCACAGCGCGGCCCCCGCCACGGCGCCGCCCCCGCTGAGCGCCGTATCGGTGAACGCGTGCAGGTGACGGGCGATCGTGGTGAACATCCCCGCCGCGCCGCGGCCGCCGGGCAGCAGCCAGCCGACCACCGGATCGTCGTGGAAGGCCCTGGCCAGCGCGTCGCCGGCGGCGTCGAAGTCGTCGGACTGCCTGATCTCCACCGGTCAGCCCTCCGCGAACCACGAGCCGTGGAAGCCCGCCGGCACCCGCCTGGGCAGCCGCACCGACGCGACGCCGGACAGGTCGCTCGCGTCCAGCACCAGCAGCTCGGACGATCCCCCGGAGGTGACGATCGACAGCAGCCACCCCTCGTCCTCGCCCGCGGCACCCTCGGCCGGCACGAACACGGCCTCGCCGGTGGCCCCGCCGGTCTTCCTGACCTGGGCGGAGCCGTCGCGCAGGTCGTACTTGACGACGGCGTCGGCGCCCACCGTGTACAGGTGGCGGCTGGGCCGGCCGAGCAGGTCCTCGTTGAACGTGGGGAACTCCACGCCGCGGTCGTCCAGCGCCTCCTCCGTGGCCGTGCCGGTGGCCGGGTCGAGGGTCCAGCGGTGCAGGGCGGCCGCGCCGGCGGCGCCCGCGTGCCGGGCCGGGTCGGCGGCGCCGCCGATCCTCTTCCAGACGGCCGACCACGCGCCGGGGGAGTAGCGGGCGGCGTTCAGGACGACGCGCCCCCGCTCGTCCTCCCAGGCGTTGCCGACGTGGAAGACGTAGCAGGGGTCGACGTCGAACCAGCGGGTCGGGCCGCCCGTCCGGGGGGTGACGCCGATCCTGGCGCCGTAGTCGTCCTCCCACGCGTACGGCATGCCGCGGCGGTTCAGGTCGAACACCACCGGCAGGTCCAGCCAGAGCAGGTGGTGCTCGGTGACGGCGAAGTCGTGCATCATCGTCGGCCCCGGCACCTCGATCTCCCTGCTCTCCACCAGCTCGCCGGCGGCCGAGAGCCGGTGGTAGGTGAGGAACGGCGGGAAGTACCCGTAGCCGAAGAAGTGCAGCTCGCCGGTGAGCGGGTCGTGCTTGGGGTGGGCGGTCATCGCGGTGGTCAGCCGTCCGCCGAAGTCGCACGGGCCCACGGTGGCCAGCTCGGGCGTCACCTCGTGCGGCAGGCCGTTCTCCACGAGCGCCAGGATGCGCCCGGCGTGCCGGACGACGTGCGTGTTGGCGGTCACCGCGGCGAGATCGACGCCGGTGTCGGAGACGAACGGCGCGTCGTCGGTGAACTTGCTGGTCCGCACCCACCGGTTGCGGTACCACTCGGCCCGCCCGTCCCGCAGCCGGACGCCGTGCAGCATGCCGTGCCCGGCGAACCAGTGGCCGGGATCCTCGCCCGGCCGCGGGTTGGGCCCGTTGCGGAAGTAACGCCCGGTCAGCTCGGCGGGCAGCGCGCCCGTGACCTCCAGGTCGTGCGCCTCGATCTCGTCGGGGACGGGCGCCAGGTCGCCGCTGAGATACGCGGGAACGTCCATGAACACTCCAATCTCGATAGGTCGAAACTAGAACGTCCAGAAGAGACGTGTCAACACAGGAATGTCAGGCCATGGAAGATCCCGGCCCGCTACGAGGCCGGGAGGAGCTAGAAGAGGGTCGGGTTCTCCGGCTCGATGCCGCGCAGGGCGGCGTAGTCGAGGGTGACGCAGTCGATGCCCCGGTCGGCGGCCAGCACGCGCGCCTGCGGCTTGATCTCCTGCGCGGCGAACACCCCGCGCACCGGCGCGAGCAGCGGATCGCGGTTGAGCAGCTCCAGGTAGCGGGTGAGCTGCTCGACGCCGTCGATCTCGCCGCGCCGCTTGATCTCGATGGCCACCGTCGCGCCCAGCGCGTCGCGGCACAGGATGTCGACCGGCCCGATGGCCGTCATGTACTCGCGGCGGATCAGCGAGTAGCCCTCGCCCAGGGTCGTGATGTGCTCGGCCAGCAGCTCCTGGAGGTGGGCCTCCACGCCGTCCTTGATCAGGCCGGGGTCGACGCCCAGCTCGTGGCTGGAGTCGTGGATGATCTCCGCCATGGTCAGGACCAGCTTCTCGCCGGTCTTGCCGTGGGTGACCGTCCAGGTCTCGCCGTCCTCCTTGAGCTTGCACGGAGGGTTCATCCAGTTGAGCGGTTTGAAGGCGCGGTCGTCGGCGTGGATGCTGACGCTCCCGTCCGCCTTGATGAGGACGAGCCTCGGCGCCATCGGCAGATGCGCCGTGAGCCGTCCGATGTAATCCACGCTGCACCGCGCGATGACCAGCCGCATGACGGTCCACCTTAGCGGCTCTGGAAAACTGGTCGCATGGCGTTTGAAACGGTGGGAGTTGTCGGGCTCGGCACGATGGGCGCCGGGATCGCCGAAGTCTTCGCGCGTGCCGGGCTCCGGGTGATCGGCGTCGAGGCCGACGTCGAGGCGCTGGCCAGAGGGCGCGGGCACGTCGAGCGCTCCACGGCCAGGGCGGCCGACCGGGGCAAGCTGACCGACGGGCAGCGGGCCGAGATCCTGGGGCGCATCACGCTGACCACCTCGCGCGAGGACCTGCGCGAGGCCGACCTCGTGATCGAGGCGATCCCCGAGGTGCTCGACCTGAAGATCTCGCTGTTCCAGGACCTCGACCGGATCTGCAAGCCCGAGACGGTGCTGGCCACCAACACCTCCTCGCTGCCGGTCACCGCCGTCGCCGCCGCCACGGGCCGGCCCGGGCGCGTGGTCGGCATGCACTTCTTCAACCCGGCGCCGGTGATGCGGCTGGTCGAGGTGGTGGGCACGGTGGTGACCGCGCCCGGAGTGGTCTCCGAGATCTGCGAGCTGGCCGGGCGGCTGGGCAAGACCGCCGTACCTGCGGGCGACCGGGCCGGGTTCGTGGTCAACCGGCTGCTGCTGCCCTATCTGAACCACGCCGCCGTCCTGCTGGAGCTGGGCATCGCCACGCGCGACGGCATCGACGACGCGATGCGGCTGGGCGTGGGGCTGCCGATGGGGCCGTTCGCGCTGCTCGACCTGATCGGGCTCGACACCGCGTACGAGGTGATGGAGGTGCTGTTCGACGAGACGCGCGACCGCCGGCACGCGCCCTCGCCGCTGCTGCGCGAGCTGGTCACCGCCGGGCGGCTCGGCCGCAAGAGCGGCCACGGCTTCTACGGGCCGCAGGAGCCGCCCAAGGAGCCGGAGAAGTCCACGGTCATCACGTTCGGCATCGACGGGCCCGACGTCCACGGGCTCGGCGAGCGGTTGCGGGCCTCCGGGTTCGGGCCGTCCGACGCGCCCGACACCGTGCTGCGCTGCACCGACCGTCCGGTGATCGAGCACGCCGTGCGCCTGTCCGACCCCACCAGGATGGTCGGCGTGCACGTCGTCGGCGACAAGGTGGCCGAGCTGGCCGGCACCGCGCTCACCTCGCCCGGGGCCGCCAAGGCGGCGCGCGACCTGATGCGGGTCGCCGGTCTGGTGCCCGTCTCGTGCAAGGACCGGGCCGGGTTCGTGGCCGACGCCCTGCTGTTCCCCTACCTCAACGACGCCGTCCGCATGTACGACGCCGGCTACGCCTCCATCGCCGACATCGACGCCGCCATGCGGCTGGGCTGCGGCTACCCGGCCGGCCCGTTCGAGATGCTGGGCTACCTCGGCCTGGCCAGGGTCCGCGACGGCCTCAGGGCCCTGTACGCCGAGTACCGCGAGTCCGCCTTCGCCCCCGCCCCCCTGCTCGACCAGCTCGTCACGGCCGGTGTCAGCGAGTTCCCCCGCTCATGAGCCCCCGCCGCGCCCGCCGGAGGGACGACTCCCGCCCTCTCGGCCTTCCCACCGGCAACGACAAGGTGGAGCAATGGCCGGACGGCGACTGGAAGGTGCGCATGCTCACGGGCGCGTCCTCGACCAAGACCTACCGCTGCCCCGGCTGCGACCAGGAGATCCTGGGCGGCAGGCCGCACCTGGTCGCCTGGCCCGACTGGCCGGGCGGCGACGAGGAGCGCCGCCACTGGCATCCGGCCTGCTGGCGCAAGAGACTCGACCGCGGCCCCGGCCGCAGCCGCTACTAGGAGGACCCCCGTGGAGATTCGCGCGGCCACCGTGCTGCCCGCCAGGCGTGAACCGATCGAGCTGCAGACGGCCGACGGCCTGACCCTGGTCGGCGAGCTGGCCCAGCCCCTCGACCGGCCGCCCGTGGCGACCCTGGTGACCCTGCACCCGCTGCCCACCCACGGCGGGTTCATGGACAGCCACGTCTACAAGAAGGCCGCCAACCGGCTGCCCGCGCTCGCCGACCTCGCCGTGCTGCGCTTCAACACGCGCGGCACCAGCTCCGAGCGCGGCACCTCCGGAGGCGCGTTCGACGGCGGCGAGGGCGAGCGGTTCGACGTGGCGGCGGCGCTGGAGTACGCCGAGTTCAACGACCTGCCGCGGGTGTGGGTGGTGGGCTGGTCCTTCGGCACCGAGCTGACCCTGAAGTGGGCCCACGACCCCCTGGTCGAGGGGGCGATCCTGCTCTCGCCGCCGCTCCACAGGGCCACCGACGACGACCTCGACGCCTGGGCCCGGTTCGGCCGGCCGCTGGTGGCGATGGTGCCCGAGTTCGACGACTACCTGCGTCCGGAGGAGGCCCGGCGGCGTTTCGCCAGGGTGCCGCAGGCCGAGGTCATCGGGGTCGACGGCGCCAAGCACCTGTGGGTGGGCGAGCCCTATGTCCGGATCGTGCTGAACGAGATCGTCCGGCGGGTCAATCCGGAGGCGTATCCGCTGCCGACGGACATCTGACGGTCACCTCCAGCCCGCCCTGCGGCCGCGCGGCCACCTCCAGCGTGCCGTGATGGGCCTGGACGACGGCGGCGGCGATCGACAGGCCGAGCCCCAGCCCGTCGCCGACCGCCCGGCGGCCGCCCGCCAGCCGCTGGAACGGCTGGAGCAGCGTCGCGACCCGGTCGGGCGGGATCACCGGGCCGCTGTTGGCGACGCTGAGCGTGGCCAGGCCCGCCCGCACGCCGGTGGCCACCGTGATCCAGCCGTCCGGCACGTTGTGCTGTGTCGCGTTGTCCAGCAGGTTCACGACCAGGCGTTCGAGCAGGGCGCGGTCACCGGAGGCGGGCGCGGGCCGCAGCGCCGCCTCGACGCGCAGCGCTGAGTCCGGCCGCCGGTCGAGCGCCTGCCCGGCGACGGCGGCGAGGTCCAGCGGCTCCCGGTGGTCCAGCCCCTGCTGGCTCCTGGCCAGGACGAGCAGCGCCTCGATGAGCCGTTCCTGGTGCCGGCCGGCCGCCAGCAGGCGGTCGAGGACGTGGCGCAGCTCGGCGGCGCCGGCGTCCGGATCGGCCAGCGCGACCTCGGCCATGGCGCGTTGCAGGGTCAGCGGGGTGCGCAGCTCGTGGGAGGCGTTGGCCACGAACCGGCGTTGCGCGGTGAAGGCGGCCTCCAGCCGGTCGAGCAGGTCGTCGAAGGTGTCGGCCAGCTCCTTCAGCTCGTCGTCCGGGCCGGAGGCGGCCAGCCGCCGGTCGAGCCGGTCGGCCGTGATGCGCCGGACGGTCGCCGTCATGTCCCGCAACGGGCGCAGCACCCGCCCGGCCGTCAACCGGCCCAGCAGCGCCGACGCGAACGCCATGACCACCAGGGCGATCACCGAGTTGACCAGCAGCCTGCGCAGCCCGGCCGCCTGCTGCTCGGCCAGGTACGCCACGTCCACCCGCGGCTGCGGCACCACCTGGCCGGGCCCGCCGGGCAGGACGGGCGCGACCGGCGCGGCCGGGAACGGCGAGTGCGCGACCAGCAGGTAGATCAGGGCGACCAGCAGCAGCCCGGCGGCCAGGAACAGGCCGCTGTAGAGCAGCGTCAGCCGCAGCCGTACGGTCCGCCGCACGCCGGGACACCTCCGTCCGGGTCCGGTGCCCGCGCGGGGCCGGCCATCCGGTACCCGGCCTGCGGCACGGTCTCGATCAGCGGCGGCTCGCCGAGCTTGCGGCGCAACCGGCTGACCGTTACCTTCACCGTCTGGGTGAACGGGTCGGCGAACTCGTCCCAGCCGCGTTCGAGCAGCTGCTCGGCCGAGACGACCGCGCCGCCCGCCGACAGCAGCAGCTCCAGCACCGCGAACTCCTTCGGGCTGAGCGGCAGCCGGCGCCCGTCGCGGGTGGCCACCCGCGTGGCCGGGTCGAGCCGCAACCCGCCGTGGACCAGCACCGCGGGCAGCGCCGGACGCGCCCGCCTGGCCAGCGCCCGGATCCTGGCCACCAGCTCGGCGAACGCGAACGGCTTGGGCAGGTAGTCGTCGGCCCCGATGCCCAGCCCGCTCACCCGGTCGTCGATGGTCCCGGCGGCGGTGAGCATCAGCACGCGCGCCGGATGGCCGCCGGCGGCCAGGCTGCGGCACACGTCGTCGCCGTGCAGGCCGGGCAGGTCGCGGTCGAGCACGACCACGTCGTAGTCGTTGACGGACGTGCGTTCCAGCCCGGCGGGCCCGTCCAGCGCCACGTCGACGGCCATGCCCTCGCGGCGCAGGCCGGCGGCCACGGTGTGGGCGAGCTCCTCGTGGTCTTCGACGATCAGCACCCTCATGGTCCGCCCAGCATGCCCAGAGCGGGGTTACAGCGGGGTAACCGCCGTCGTTCCCGGGCGGTAACCGGGGGCGGGGTTCGCTGGGAGCGTCGGACGAAACGGAGGAGTCACCATGAAGGGTTCGACCATCAGGCGGGTGGCCCTGGCCGCCCTGGTCTTCGCCGCCGTGACGGGCGGGGCGGCGGCGTCGTACGGGGAGAGCGGGCCGGGCGACGGCGGGAAGGCGTTCACCGCCTGCGTGCGCGCGCACGGGCTGCCGGACTTTCCCGGGGTCACCGTCTCCGAGGACGGGCTGATCAACCTCAGCATCGACGGCGAGCGGGTGGACGCGCTGTCGGCGACGTACGGGGCGGCGGTCAGGGCGTGCGAGTCGCTGCTGCCGCGCGGGGCGAGGCTGCCGGCCGCGCCGCAGGCTCCGGCCGCGCCAGCGGCGCCCGTCCTGTCGTGATTTGGGGCGGTACGGGCATAGCGCGGGCCGGGCAAGATTTGTAGAATCTTGTTCGGTTCCGAGCGAGGAGGTAGTGTGGGCGCGTTCGACCTGTCCGGCAGGACGGCTCTGGTCACCGGGGCGTCGAAGGGCATCGGGCGGGCCATCGCGCTCGCCTACGCCGCGGCGGGCGCCGACGTCGCCCTGGTCAGCAGGTCGGCCGAGCCCCTCGCCGAGGTGGCCAAGGAGGTCCAGGCGCTCGGCAGGCGGGCCGTCGTGATCCCGGCCGACCTCACCGACCGCGAGGCGGCCGCCGCGGCCGTCGCCGCCTCGATCGACGGGCTCGGGCACCTCGACGTCGTCGTCAACAACGCCGGCGGCTCGAACTTCCTGGTCGAGTTCAAGGACCTGCGCCTGTCCGGCTGGGACAAGCTGATGCGGCTCAACCTCGACTCCGCCATGGCCGTCTGCCACGCCGTCGCGCCCCACCTGCTGGGCCGCGGCTCCGGCTCGGTGATCAACGTGGCCTCGGTGGCGGCGCGCGGCGCTCCGCTGCTCGCCCCGTACGCCGCCGCCAAGGCCGGGCTGGTGGCCCTGACCAAGACGCTCGCGGCCGAGTGGGCGCCGGCGGGCGTCCGGGTCAACGCCCTGTGCCCCGGCTGGACGGCCACCGACCTCAACCGCAACCTGTGGCAGGACGAGGCCGCCGCCGCGGCCACGGTCGCGGGCGTGCCCATGCGGCGCTGGGGCACGCCGGAGGAGATGGCCCAGCCGGCCGTGTTCCTGGCCGGGGAGGCGTCGGCGTACATGACCGGGCAGGTGCTGTTCGTCGACGGCGGGGCCACCGCGATCGGCTGACCCCTCGTGCGCCGGGGCCTCAGACGGCCCCGGGCTCGCCCGGCGGCTCGAACACGAAGACGACGTACGTCTCGAACGACCGGCCGCCGTTGCCCGCCACGCGCCCGGCGCCCATCCTGGTGGTGCCCGCCCGGACGAGCCGGCCGAAGTCGCCGGCGGCCTCCGCCCGGCCGTCACCGGCCGCCCGGTCGTGCCAGGCGGCGACCGCGTCCCCGGCGGTGGCGTCCCCGGGGTGCCAGAAGAGGCTCTCGCCGGTGCCCGCGCGCAGCCCGTCGTGCCCGGCGCTCAGGCCCTCGTGCTCGGAGCGCGAGGCGGCCCTGGACCTGGCGTACCCGACCAGCAGCGGGTCCATCGTGAGCGGGGGCGCGTGGTGCTTGGCCCGGTGGGCGTTGACCTCGTTCAGCGCCTCCTGCAGGAAGGCGTTGTTGGTGGCGTCGGGGAGGGCGGGACGAATTCCGGCCATCGCTATCACCTCGCCTGGATTGTGCGTGCTGGGACCGCCACAGGGCAACGTCCGGAAGTGGTCGGGCTTATCCCGGTATACCGGCATAGGTCAATAAGTGAATGTCTCCGTGAACCCGGCTACCGTGTGGTCCGTGCAGCTCTACACGAGATCGGCCGGGAGCGGACTCCCGGTTGTGCTGCTTCACGCGTTCCCGCTGTCGTCGGCGATGTGGCTGGCCCAGCGCGAAGGGCTGTCGACGGTCTGCCGGGTCATCACCCCCGACCTGCGCGGGTTCGGCGGCTCCCGGCTGGGCGACGACGAGCCCTCCCTCGATCTGATGGCCGACGACGTCGCCCGGCTGCTCGACGACGAGGGCATCGACCGGGCGGTGGTCGGCGGGTTGTCGATGGGCGGCTACGTGACCATGGCGTTCTGCCGCCGGCATCCCGACCGGGTGCTGGGCGTGGTCCTGGCCGACACCAAGGCCGGCACCGATCCGCCCGCCGCCAGGGACAACCGGGAACGCATCGCCCGCGCCGTGCTGGACGAGGGGAGCGAGGTGCTGGTCAGCGAGGTGCTGCCGGCGCTCATCGGGCCCACGACCAAGGAACGCAGGGCCATGGTGTTCGGCCGGGTCAAGGGTCTGGTGCAGTCGGCCCCGCCGGGGGCCGTGGCCTGGGCGCAACGGGCCATGGCCGCGCGTCCCGACTCCTTCGGCACGCTGGGCGAGCTGAAGGTGCCCCTGCTGATCGTCGTGGGGGAGGAGGACGAGCTGTCACCGCCCGCCGACGCCGAGGCCATGGCGCGGGCCGCGCCCGAGGGCAGGCTGGAGGTCATCCCCAAGGCCGGTCACCTGAGCGCGGTCGAGCAGCCGGAGGCGTTCAACGCGACGGTGGCCGAGTTCCTCAGGACCGAGCTTGGCGGGGCAGCACGATCTCCCGGATGATCAGCGCGATGGCGGCGGCCACCGGGATCGCCAGCAACGCTCCGACGATGCCGAGCAGAGCGCCGCCGAACAGCGCGGCGATCACCGTCACGGCGGGCGTCACGTCCACCGAGCGCTTCATCACCCTGGGGTAGATGAAGTAGTTCTCGATCTGCTGGTAGACCACGAAGAAGATGGCGCAGGCGATGCCGGCGGGCAGCGACTGCAGCAGCGCGACCCCGGTGACCAGCACCGCGCCGATCGTGGCGCCCACCAGCGGGATCAGGTCGGTCAGGGCCACGACGAGGGCGAGCGCGAGCGCGTACTGCACCCCGGCGATCGACAGGAAGATCCAGGTCAGCACGCCCGCGATGACCGAGATGAGCACGTTGCCCGCGACGTAGCCGCCGATGCCGGTGAGGATCTGCTCGGTGATGGCCGTCGTGCGCGGCCGGCGCGAGGCCGGGACGAGCTTGAGCAGGTACTCCTTGATCGTGTGCAGCGAGCCGAGGAAGTACAGCATGAGCACCAGCAGCGTCACGGTGGTGAACACGCCGTTGAGCACCACCAGACCCGCGCCCATGATGCCGCTGGCCAGCGCGGGCCCGAGCGTGCTGGTCACGAACTGGCGCACCTGCGCCAGCACGTGGTACTCGGCCTCGATCTGGCGGACCGTCGGATGGTTGCTCAGGTCGGTGATGTAGCCGGGCACGGCCGCGATGAACTCCGACAACTGCTGGCTGACCGGCGGCACCACGGCCAGGCCGAACAGCGCGAACGCCACGACCACCCCGGTGAACACGATCGAGATCGCCGGCCGCCTGCCCAGGCCGCGCCGCTGCAACGCCTCGACCGCCGGGTTGAGGCCCACGGCCAGGAACATCGCCACGACGATGAGGATGATCGTGCTGAGCGACTTCTCGATCATCTGCGCGAGCGCGATGGCCGTCAGCACGCCCAGCCCGCCCACCAGCCCGAACAGGAACGGGCCGCGGGCGAACGGCTTGCCCGGCAGCCCGTACGGCGCCGGCTCCTCGGCGGGCCCCTGCTCCTCGGCGGGACCGGGCTCCTGGGGCGCCTCGGCCTCCTCGGCGGTCCTGGGCTCGGTTTCTGCGGACACGGGGGGCTCCTAGGGGGACGGGAGGTGTCGGGGAAACAGAAAGAGAGCCTAGCGACCCAAGGTCACCAGGCTCTCTTTCCAACCGTTCGCTGCCCCCGTGTGCGGTCTCCCGCCTAGCCCGCCGTCACTCCTGCCACCACTCCGCGTCGTCCTCGCTCTTGGCCTCGACCTTGGGAGCGGGCGTCGTGGGCGGCGCGACCGGCTCGGCGGCCGGCGCGGCGATGGCCGGCTTGGCCGGGGCCGCGGCGACCGCGGGCTCCGGCTCCAGGCCCGGCAGGGCGGCGCCGCCGAGCAGCTGGCGCAGCTGGGCCAGGTGGCTGGTGATGCTGTCGCGCTGCCTGGTCAGCTCGTCGACCTGGCGCTGCATCGTGGTGCGGGTGCGCTCGGCGTCGTTCTTCGCCTCGGTGACGATCGTCTCGGCGCTGGTCTTGGCCTCCGACATGATCGTCTCGGCGCTCTTGCGGGCGTTGGCGACGAGCTGCTTGGCGTGCAGGTCGGCCTCGCGGCGCGTCTGCTCGGCCTGCTGGGTGGCCTTCGTGGCGCGCGACTCGGCCGTGGCGGCCCGCTGCTCGGCCTCGGCGACCATCTTCTGCGTGTTGGCCTGGGCGGTGGCGTGGCGCTCGGCCTCCTGGCGCTCGGCCTCCTCCCGGCGGGAGGCGAGCTGGATCTCGAACTCCGCCTCGTCCTGGGCCCGCTTGGCCTCCGACTCCTCCAGCACCCGCTGAGCCTGCGCGCGCATCTCGTCGGCCTGCCGCTTGGCGGTGGTCAGCACCTCGTCGCGCTCGCGCTTGGTCGAGGCGCGCAGCTGCGCCACCTCGCGCTCGGTGGTGGTGCGCAGCTTGGCGATCTCGCGCTCGGCGTCGGCCCGCTTCTCGGCCACCTCGTGGTCGGCGGTGGCCCGCAGCTTGGCGGCCTCGCGCTCGGTGGTGTTGGTCAGCTCGTCGGCCTCGCGGCGGGCGGTGGAGCGGATCTCCTCGGCGTCCCGCTCGGCGGTGGAGCGCATGTCGTCGCTCTCCCGCGTGGCCTGGGCCCGCTTCTCGGCGGCCTCGGCCTCGGCGGCGGCCCGCAGGTCGGCGGCCTCGACCTTGGCGGCGGCCTTGATCTCGTTGGCCTCGGTCCGGGCGGCCTGCACGAGCTCGGTGGCCTGCTCCTCGGCCAGGCGCAGCAACTGCTCGATGCGGGCGCCGAGACCGGAGTACGTCGGACGCTCCTGCTCCTGCAGCTGGCGCTGGGAGTCGGACAGATCGCGCTGCAGGTTGGTGACCTGCTCCCTGGACTGGCGTAGCTCCAGGTCGAGCTGCTTGAGGTGGTCGTGCACCTGGTGCCGGTCGTAGCCCCTGAGCACGACGTCGAACTCGCGTGCCGGGGCGTCCTCGAAGAAGTTGTTGAGCTGGGCGTCGATGTCGGACTGCATGGAGGCTCGATCCTGGGTTGTCGAGACGGCTACACGGGCCGGACGGGGGGTTCGGGGCAGCCGAGCCAGGAGCCTGTGCCTCGCGGCAGGCTCCCTGTCCGGTGGGAAGCCAGCGTACTCCGCTGGTGCCACCTTCGGGCCCCGTCCAGCTTTCTGCGTGACTAGTTACTTATGTACGAAATTTCCGTTTGCTAGCGCGAGGCCGCTTGGACCAACTCGGTGAGCATTCCTCCCACATCTTTGGGGTGCAGGAACGCGATCTGCGACCCCATCGAACCGTGCCGCGGACGTTCGTCCAGCACCCTCACGCCCTTCTCGTTGATCTTAGTCATGGCCTCGGCGACGTCGGAAACCCCAAATGCCACATGGTGGACACCTTCGCCCCGTTTGGCGAGGAATTTCCCCACCGGCGAGTCGTCGGAAAGCGGTTCCAGCAGCTGGATGTAGGAGCCCCCGCCCTCGCCGTCGGCGATGTGCAGCATCGCCTCCTTGACGCCCTGCGCCTCGTTGACCTCGCGGGCCACGACGGTCAGCTCGAACGTCTCCGAGAAGAACGCGATCTTCTCCTCCAGGTCGTGGCAGGCGATCCCGATGTGGTCGATGCGCATGAACATTGTGTGGCCTACCTCCATAGCGGGCGAGCTCCTACTCGTGGGTATGGTGTCAAAGAACCCCTCGTGAGCACAGGAGGCCGCCGCCAATGTCCAGTTCCGTCATCGTCGCCGGAGCTCGTACCCCCATCGGCAAGTTGCTCGGCGCCCTGTCCGGGCTGTCCGGCGTGGAGCTGGGTGGCATCGCCATCAAGGCCGCCCTGGAACGTGCCGGAGTGGCCCCGGAGGCCGTCGAGTACGTGATCATGGGCCAGGTGCTCCAGGCGGGCGCGGGCCAGATCCCCTCCCGCCAGGCCGCCGTCAAGGCCGGCATCCCGATGACCGTGCCGTCGCTGACCGTCAACAAGGTCTGCCTGTCGGGCCTCGACGCCATCGCCCTGGCCGACCAGCTCATCCGCGCCGGCGAGTTCGACATCGTGGTCGCGGGCGGCATGGAGTCCATGACCAACGCCCCCCACCTGCTGCCGGGGCTGCGCAAGGGCGTCAAGTACGGCGGCTCCGAGGTGGTCGACTCCATGGCCCACGACGGCCTGTTCTGCGCCTTCGACCAGTGCGCGATGGGCGAGTCGACCGAGCGGCACAACGCCCGGCTCGGCATCGCCCGCGACGAGCAGGACGCCCTGTCGGCCCGCTCCCACCAGCTCGCCGCCGCCGCCACCAAGAACGGCGTCTTCGAGGAGGAGATCGTCCCGGTCGAGATCCCGCAGCGCCGCGGCGAGCCGGTGATCGTCCGCGAGGACGAGGGCATCCGCGGCGACACCACCGCCGAGACGCTGGCCAAGCTGCGCCCGGCCTTCGCCGCCGACGGCACCATCACCGCCGGGTCGGCCTCGCAGATCTCCGACGGCGCGTGCGCCGTGGTGGTCATGTCGAAGGCCAAGGCCGAGGAGCTCGGGCTGCCGTGGCTGGCGGAGATCGGCCGGCACGGCAACGTGGCCGGGCCCGACGCGTCCCTGCAGTCGCAGCCGGCCAACGCCATCAAGCACGCGCTGTCCAAGCAGGGGCTGACCGCCGACGACCTCGACCTGATCGAGATCAACGAGGCGTTCGCCAGCGTGGTCCTGCAGTCGGCCAAGGAGCTCGGCGTGCCGCTGGACAAGGTGAACGTCAACGGCGGCGGCATCGCGCTCGGGCACCCGATCGGGGCCTCGGGGGCGCGGATCGTGCTGACGCTGGCGTACGAGCTGAAGCGGCGAGGCGGCGGCCTCGGGGCGGCCGGCCTGTGCGGCGGCGGCGGGCAGGGCGACGCGCTGATCATCCGCGTGCCCTGACCCGTCCAGGCCCACCCGGTCGCTGTCGTCGGGTGGGCCTGTCTCCTGCCCCCTGTGCGCGGTCGCCGGTCAGGGCGCGGTCAATGAGCCGCGCCCTTGCCCGCGTGCCGCCCGCCCGCCGGGACCAGCTCGCACACGCCGTCGGTGCACTGGCGCTGCATGCGTCCCATCGAGACGAGCTGCACCAGCGCCATCACCCAGCACGCCGGGCACCCGCGCAGGGCGATCGCGCCGGGGACGGCGAGCACCAGGCTGACCGGCCCGGTCCACGGGATCAGCGCGATCGCGGCGATCAACGCGCCGAAGCCCAGCGCGCCGCGGGCCAGGTGACGGGGCAGTGACGTCCCCGCGGTGGGCTCAGTCATGGAGGGCTCCTTGGGACAGCAGGCCGTGCACGGTCGCACGGGCGCGGTGCAGGCGGGACTTCATCGCCGGGACGCTCAGCCCGAGGGCGTCGGCGACCATGCGGCCGCTGAGCCCCTGGACGTCCCGCATGATGAGCACCCGCCGCTGGTCGGCGGGGAGTGCCGCGATGGCCTCGGCCACCCGCGCGGCCTCCAGCCGTTCGAACATCTCCTCCTCGGCCGACTGCGCGGCGGCCGAGGAGGGCGCGGGCGGTTCAGGACGCAGCATCAGGCGGGCCCGCCTGATGCACTCGTTGCGGATGATCCGGAACATCCACGAGGCCAGCGCTCCGGACGCGCGCAGGGTGCCGATCTTGCGGTACAGGACGATCAGCGCCTCCTGGGCGGCGTCCTCGGCGTCCTCCGGCGTGGCGCACAGCGTGTGGGCGAAGCGCCGCACGTGCGGGTGGGCGCCCGACACCAGCGCGGCGATCGAGTCGGCGTCGCCGGCCCGGGCCGCGTTGATCAGCTGCTCGTCCGACCAGGCGCGCCCGCCGCCGGCCGGCGCCGGGGCGCCGGGCGCGGCGGCCGTGCCGAGGCGCTGCGGGTCAGCCACGTTCCTTGCTCCTTCGCCGCAGTACGACGACGCACGTGCAGATCAGTACGGCCGCAGCGCCGGCCGCGATGGCGATCACCATGATGGTCTCCCATTGTCTCGTTCCGTTGTACGGACATGAGAGGCGCCGACCCCCGAAAAGGATTCAGGAGGCGCGGGTGAAGTCGGCTATCCAGTTGGTCTCCCAGGTCGTCCCGCCGTCGGGGGAGAAGCGCTGCTCCCATCGGCACGATTCGGCGGTGATGTCCGACCAGACGTAGGCGACCTTGATCGGCCTGCCGTCGTACACGTCGTCGCAGGTGAACAGGCCGACTCCGGTGTCGTCGAAGCGGCCCACGACGGGCGGCAGGGACATGCCGGTGGCGCTGCCGGCCCAGTAGAGCGACCAGGTGCCGGCCGCCTTGTCGTACAGGCGCAGGGTCACCCCGGCCGAGCCCTCGCTGGGGAAGGTGACCTCGTCGATGTTGCCCGCGCCGTCCAGGACGCTCCAGCACCTGGTGCGCCCGGTGAACTCGTACCATTCGTCGCTGCCGGCCAGCGCCTTGCGCAGCCGTCGCTGCCGTGAGGTCCAGGTGCCGACGAAGAAGTCGAAGTTGTTGTCCATGCCCGGACGGTATGCGCCGATCCCTGACATCTTCCGTCAGTGTCCCGCCCACGCCGTACGAGCCCCCGCGACGTACGGCGTGGACGCGCGAAACCCCGGTCCGACCAGGAACGGGACCGGGGTGTCGGTGACGCTGCGCTCGGGCCGGCCAGGAATCCGACGCCGGACGCGCCCCCCTAAGGGGGCATCTCAGCCCGGCCGCGAGGGAGGTTGCGGCCGGGCTGCTTGTGGACGGTCATGAAGCCAGGAACTTGGCGAAGACCGAGCGGTGGCGACGCTCGGAACGCTGTCCCTTCAGCGCTTCCCGTACGCGCCGCTGCTCGGCGGCGGCCCGACGGAGTTCGGCGGCGTGGTGCTGCATGACGGAGTACTCGAGTTCGGCGTTCATCCGATGCTCCTGCTGTTCGTGTTTCCTTGTTCCCTGCACTCTTAAGACTCCTCCTAAGGCCCCTCCCGCCACATCGGGCGGATGTCCTATCTGCCGGGGTTCGGGCAGGTAGGGAGGTACTTAGGCAGACACGCCCATGGACTAAGGACGCCTCGGCATACCTAGGCGGGAACGCGGACGGGCCGCCCCACCCGAGGTGGAGCGGCCCGCAGGCAGGGTAAGGAGGCGCGTCAGGGCTCGTCGGTGAACTTCACGGTCACCTTGGCGAACCCGAGCGACTTGAGCATGCCGGTGAGCATCGATCTGGTGTTGGCGTCGGCCCGCGCCCGCAGGTCGCTGGCCACGGCCGCCTCGGTGATCTTCTTCTCCGCCAGCAGGTAGAGCTCGCGCTGGTCGCCCGGGGAGCCCGACAGGAAGTCCTGGACGCGGTCGAGCAGGCCGCGCTGCTGGGCGAACACGTACGAGCGGCTGTTGTCCAGGTTGGGCTTCTCCAGCTGGGCGCGCGGGAGGCGGACGGTGGCCTCGGTGCGCTCCTTGTTCACGGTCACCGCGCCCGCCCCCATGGCCGAGAAGTCGACGTAGGCGTCGACGCCGCCCGCGCCCACGAACAGCGTGCGGGTGCCCTTGACCGCGTCGGGCAGGAAGTTGGCGTCCTTCTCCAGGTCGACGACGACCTGGAAGGTGCCCGTGGCCGCCTCGAACCGGCTGAGGTCCTTGATGGACTGCAGCAGCACCGGCTGGCTGCGGTCGACGGTCTGCTCTCCGAACGGGTTGAGCCAGGTCCAGGCCAGCCGGCCGCCCACCACGAGCAGGACCGCCAGGACGAGGAACCCGGCCGCGTATCGCCACCTGCGCCGCCGCCGGGGAGCCAGGTCCGGCGGCGTCGTCTGGGAAGTCGTCATGGGGCATGACTACCCGCTCGGCGATCATCAGTGCCACCCGCAGGGTGACATCTTCGTCCTCAGCCGGAGGTGCTCGGGGTGCCGGGGTCGGGATAGACCGGGTAGACGTGGCTGCTCTCGGGCGTGGCGCCGGTGGGGGGCGTGATGACGGCGGTGGGGGCCGGACCGCCGCCGAAGTGCGTGCTGGACAGGCGGCACGCCTGGAAGTCGCTGTAGAACATGCGCAGCCACTCCCTGCGCTGGTGCTCGTCGAGACCGGAGAACCAGGACGCGGCGTACTGGTGCTCGGGCAGCGGGCCGCCGGGCAGCGGCTCGCCGCGCAGCCAGGCCATCACGATCTCCCGGTAGCCGTCGGCCGGCGTGCCGGGGCAGCGGGCGGCCAGCGCGTCGATGTACTCGTAGGCCGCCTCCTCGGCGAACCCCGCCGACAGGTCGGGCACGTGGATCGGCGCCAGGCCGTTGGAGGGCTTCAGCGGCTCGTCCAGCGGCCGCTGCTCCACCCGCGTGAACGCGGCCGGCGTGCCGGCCAGGCGTGAGGCGATCTGCGTGAACACCGCGCCCAGCTCGGTCTGCCCGGCCCGCATCCCGGGGTGCAGGCAGACCGTGATCGGCCACTCCTGGCAGGCGTAGGCGATGTCCTCGGCCGCGGCCGGCTTGGGGTGGGCCAGCATCCGCGACACGCCCATGCCCGCCGCCAGGACGGCCAGCAGCGCGCACGCCAGCACCAGGGCCTGCCTGGTCACCAGCGCCGCCCAGCCGAGCAGCAGCGCGCAGGTGATGCCGAGCAGCCAGATCGTCTGGTCGAAGAACGGCGCCCCGCCCAGCCCCTGGAACAGGTCGTACGGCTCGCCCGTGCCCGGCACCAGCCGGTCGGCCAGCCCCCGGTCGTCGGCCAGCCAGGAGAAGGCGACGTAGCAGGCCAGCCCCGTGATCGGCGGCGTGAGCGCCTTGGGCACGACCCAGCCGGCCACCCACCCGATCACCGCGTAGAGCGCCAGGCCCGCCATGCCCATGCCCAGGCCGGACAGGCTGAGCCGCCCCGCCTGGTCGGTGAGCACGGTCTTGACCGCCAGCACCAGCACCGTCGCGCCGAACGAGCCCAGCACCACCACCACGATCGCCAGCGGCGCCTTGAGCGCCCGCCACGTCGTGAGCGACCGCCCGCGCAGGGCGCGCCGCTTGCGCAACGCCACCCACGCGGCGAACGCGGCCGCCACCGGCCCGGTCATCCGCAGCGAGCCGATGACCGCGGCCAGGATGTTCTCCCACGCGTCGACGCCGGGTATCAGGACGTTCCACGCCGCGACCAGGCCGAGAGCGAGCAGCACCGCCACTGTCACGGCCGCGCTGTGCTTCAGCTCCTCGCGTGTAACGCCCGAGTGCTCACGCACCCTGTATCCCGTTGATGTTCACCAAGCACCCCCCGTGCCCTCGGCAAAGCGGAAGAATGCCAGCCCAGACCCGTCCCCACGGCAGATGGACTTGGCTTCCGCGTCACCTTACGTGAGAGAACCATAACGGAGCGTGATGATTGACGGTCGGATTCTTGGTCAAGCGGTGAAGCCTGTCGCTCCAGGTAGCCCGACGAAACCGGGACGAGAGGCACGCTACCGTAGCGCTGTGTCCCAGCCGAAGCCGCTCAATCTGCCGTTCGATCCCATCGACCGCGCCGCGGAGAGCTGGCGTGCCCGCTTCGGGCCTTCCTCCGCGATGGCCGCGGTCACCTCGATCATGAGAGCGCAGCAGATCCTGCTGTCACAGCTCGACTCGCTGCTGAAACCCCACGACCTCACCTTCGCCCGCTACGAGGCCCTGGTCCTGCTGACCTTCAGCCACACCGGCTCGCTGCCGCTGTGGAAGATCGGCGAACGGCTCATGGTCCACCCCACCAGCGTCACGAACACGGTGGACAGGCTGGAGAAGTCCGGGTTCGTCTGCCGCCTGCCCAACCCCCGCGACGGCCGCGGCGTGCTGGCCGAGATCACCGGCAAGGGCAGGGAGGTCGTGCGCCGGGCCACCGACGACCTGATGGCCGCCGAGTTCGGCCTCACGATGTACGCCGAGGACGAACTCCGCCAGATCTTCGACCAGCTCCGCACGCTGAGGGTGGCGGCGGGTGACTTCGCGGGCCCGTCCATGCGGCAAGATGAGGAGCATGGCGGACTTCTCTAGGCCCGGGTCGCTCTACGGAGCTGTGGACCTGGGCGCGCGCAAACAGGCACTGGAGGCCCAGGCCCGGCGGGAGGCCGCCGGTCCCCAGGGGGCCACCTCGGCCTCGGTCGTCGACGTGACCGAGGAGACGTTCACCACGGACGTCATCGACCGGTCGATGACCGTGCCGGTGGTGCTCGACCTGTGGTCGCCGAGGGCGCCCGGCAGCGCCCAGCTCAGCCCGGTGCTGGAGAAGGTGATCGGCGACCTGGGCGGCCGGGCCGTGCTGGCCAAGGTCAACGTCGACGCCAGCCCCCAGATCGCGCAGGCGCTGCGGGTGCAGGCCGTGCCGACCGTGCTGGCCATCTTCCAGGGGCAGGCCGTCACCGGCTTCCAGCAGGTGCTGCCCGAGCAGGAGGTGCGCCGCTGGCTCGACGAGCTGATGGGCGCGGTCGAGCAGTTCTACCAGGCCAACCCCGACGCCCGGCCGCCGGCGGCCGAGGAGGGGCCGCAGGAGCCCGCCGGGCCGCCCGCCGACCCCGACCTGGTGGCGGCCGAGCAGGCCATCGACGCGGGCGACCTCGACGCGGCCGAGGCGGCCTACCAGCGCCTGCTGGCCCGCGTCCCCGGTGACGAGGACGCCAAGATGGGCCTGGCGGGCGTCGGCCTGATCAAGCGCACCTCCGCGGCCGACCCGGCCGACGTGCAGCGGCGACTCCAGGACCCGTCCGACATCGACGCGCAGCTGCTGGCCGCCGACCTGGAGATGCTCTCCGGCGCGGTCGACGAGGCGTTCGAGCGTGTCGTGGCCGTGGTCAAGCGCACGTCGGGCGACGACCGCGACCGGGCCAGAAAGCACTTGCTCGGACTTTTCGACGCGTTGCCGTCAGACGACCCATCTTTGGCGAAAGCGCGTAGAGCATTGGCGAGCGCCCTGTTCTAACCTGGGGGTATGCGGGTCGTCACGATCTCCGCGGCCTACGGCACGGCCGGCAGCCACATCGGCCCGGCCGTCGCCGAACGGCTCGGCGTGCCCTTCGTCGACCGTGCCATCCCCAGCGCCGTGGCCAAGGAGCTCGGCTGCACGCTGGAGGAGGCGCTGGCCCACGACGACCGCGCCGAGCACGGCCTGGGCAGGCTGCTGTCGGGCGCCATCCGGCTGCCCACGGTCACCTTCGGCGGCGTGGACATGTACGTGCCCGGCGCGATGCCGCTGCCGCCCGAGGAGTTCGTCCGGCGCACCGAGCGCATGATGAAGGAGATGGCCCTGGCCCAGGGAGGCGTCTTCCTGGGCCGCGCCGGCGCCCTGGTGCTGGCCGACCATCCCGGCGCCCTCCACGTCAGGCTCGACGCGCCGCTGAAGCGCCGGGTCCGCCAGACGGCCACGCTGAGCGGCACGAGCGAGCGGGAGGCGCGGGCCGTCGTCGAGGACAACGACCGGGCCAGGACGGCCTACGTACGCCACTTCTACCGGGCGGATCCGGGTGATCCGTGCCACTATCACCTTGTGCTCGACAGCACGACGATTCCCGTCCCCGCGTGTGTCGATCTCATCGTCACCGCAGCGACGGCACTGGGTTGACCTGATGCCCCCTATCCTTGGATGACTTCTTGGTCAGTCCCGAAGGAGCGATTGACGTGGCGACCGTCCCGAGTGTGTCGTACTCCATAACCGTGCGTCTCGAGGTGCCCGCAGGCGGCAAGGCCGTGAGCCAGCTCACCCACGCCGTAGAGTCGGCCGGAGGCGTGGTGACCGCCCTCGACGTCACCAACGCGGGCCACGAGAAGCTCCGCATCGACGTCACCTGCGCCGCGCGTGACACCGACCACGCGCAGGCCATCGTCGACCAGCTGGAGGCGGTCGAGGGCGTCGTCATCCACAAGGTCTCCGACCGCACGTTCCTCATGCACCTCGGCGGCAAGATCGAGATGAAGTCGAAGGTGCCGCTGCGCAACCGCGACGAGCTGTCCATGGCCTACACCCCGGGCGTGGCGCGCGTGTCGATGGCCATCGCCAGGAACAAGGAGGACGCGCGGCGCCTGACGATCAAGCGCAACTCGGTGGCCGTGGTCACCGACGGGTCGGCGGTGCTGGGCCTGGGCAACATCGGGCCGGAGGCCGCGCTGCCGGTCATGGAGGGCAAGGCGGCCCTGTTCAAGCGGTTCGCGGGCATCGACGCCTGGCCGATCTGCCTCGACACCCAGGACGTCGACGAGATCGTCCGCACGGTGCAGCTGATCGCGCCCGGGTTCGGCGGCATCAACCTGGAGGACATCGGCGCGCCGCGCTGCTTCGAGGTCGAGCGCCGGCTGCGCGAGCTGCTGGACATCCCGGTCTTCCACGACGACCAGCACGGCACGGCGATCTGCGTGCTGGCGGCGCTGACCAACGCGCTGCGCGTGGTGAACAAGTCCATCGAGAACGTCAGGATCACGATGGCCGGCGCCGGCGCGGCCGGGAACGCGGTGCTGCGGCTGCTGCTGGCCGCCGGCGCCCGCAACGTGGTGGTCTGCGACTACCTGGGCGCCGTGCACAAGGGCCGCGACGACCTCGACGACTCGCTGCGCTGGATCGCCGAGCACACCAACGCCGACGGCTACGCGGGCGACCTGCGCGGCGCGGTCAAGGACGCCGACGTGTTCGTGGGCGTGTCCGCGCCCGGCATCCTGACCGGCGACGACATCGCGACGATGGCCAAGGACTCCGTGGTGTTCGCGCTGGCCAACCCCGAGCCCGAGGTCTCGCCCGACGACGCGCGCGAGCACGCCGCCGTGGTGGCGACCGGCCGCTCCGACTACCCCAACCAGATCAACAACGTGCTGGCCTTCCCGGGCGTGTTCCGCGGCCTGCTCGACGCGCAGGCCGGCGGGGTGACCCAGGAGATGCTGCTGGCCGCGGCGGGCGCGCTGGCGGCCGTGGTGACCCCGGAGGAGCTGGGCCCCAACTACATCGTGCCGAGCGTCTTCCACCCCGACGTGGCGACGGCGGTGGCCGCCGCGGTCCGCGAGAGCGCCGGCGGCCGGGCAAGAGGCTTCACCGAGGCGTGATCCCACGGGGGCCGGTCCAGACAGGCTCGGCCCCCGCACCCAGGCGGCCCACAGAGCGCACCGTCACGGCGGCGCGCCGGTGAAGGGTCAGCGGGCGTGACATGGAGGGCCGCCAGCCGGAGTACGGCGGGTGGCTCGACCACGCGAAGCCGTGAAGACGGAAAAGCGTGCAAGGGCCGTGAAGACGGAAAAGCGCGCAAGGGCCGTGAAGACGGAAAAGCGCGCAAGGGCCGTGAAGACGGAAGCATGCAAGGGCCGTGAAGACGGGAAATCTCTCGCCTACCGGGTGACGGCGGGGATGAGGCGGTAGCTTTCCTGGAAGACCAGGTTGTGGGCGTCGGCGGCGGCGATGGCGCGCAGGGTGGTGAGCTGGCCCGCCGCGTCCGAGTGGTCGAAGACGTTCAGCGGCCAGTCGCCGACCGTGTTGCCGCGCAGGTGCGGGTGGTGGAAGTCGGCGCCGTAGTGGGCCACGATCGCGATCGGCAGGATGTCCTTGTCGCGCTGCTCCGGCCACGTGAGCGACCACATGGCGTTGAGCCCGCCCTCCTGAGACCTGGTGAGCCCGCTGGCCACCACCTGCCCCGTGCCGAGGAGCAGGTCGGCGTTGAACTCGTCCAGCGTCGCCCGCGCCACCGGGTCGAGCAGCTCGACCGCCGTGGCGAACAGGCGTTCCTTGTCCTCCCGCGCGGTGACGCCGCCGTGGACGCCGTCGCGCAGGTCGGTGAAATGCCTGATCAGAGCCTCGTTCATGGCAGTGCGCATGCCTACCCCCTTCCCCCGGGACGGGCGCGACACCCCGTGCGGCGGCGATCCGCCGCACGGGGACGCGCGGGTCAGGCGGCGAACGGCGCCGGACGCCGGTCGCGGATGCTCAGCTCGTAGATCTTCTCGTAGCCCATGGCCATGCCGAGCGCGTCGAAGTTGCGCTTGACGTGCATGCGGCAGTCGGCCGGGTTCAGGCCGCCCGCAGCCTCGACCGCCTCGGCCAGGTCGGCGGGGTCGTCGCAGACGTAGCCGGTGATGCCGTCGACGAGGACCTCGCCCACGGCGCCGCCGCGCAGCGCGACCACCGGGGTGCCGCTCGCCATGGCCTCGATCATGACCATGCCGAACGCCTCCTCCCGGCGGCTGGGGAAGAGCAGGCAGTGGGCGTCGGCCAGCAGCTCGCGCTTGCGCGCTCCGTCGGCCTCGCCGACGTAGACGGCGTCGTCGCCGAGCCGGGGGCGGATGTGGCGGTCGAAGTACTCGTGCTCGGACGGCTCGTTCAACCGGCCGGCGAGCACGATGCGCCGGCCGGCCCGCCGGGCGGCGTCGATGGCCAGGTGGGCGCCCTTGCCGGGGCTGAACCGGCCGAGGAAGAGCGCGTAGTCCTCCTTGCGCTCGCGGAAGGGGAAGCTCTTCAGGTCCACGCCGTTGTGCACGGTGCCCAGCCAGTTGAGGTCGGGGGCCTGCATGCGCTGGAACGTCGAGGTGGACACCAGGCCGACGGAGTCGCCGAGCCGGCGGTAGCGCTCGGCCTGCTCGCCCGAGGCCGGGCCGTGCACGGTCGTCACCGTCGGGATCCGGAGGTTCAGGGCGGTCACCGAGCCGGCCGGGGAGTGGTCGTGGACGACGTCCACGTCCAGGTCCTCCGGCCGGACGTCGGGGACCGCCGCCCTAGGGGCGGGTTCGTCGAGCGGGTGGGAAGGCGGCTCGGTGTAGGCGGCCAGGACGTGCGGGGACGTGCCCGACCGGCCCGCGCCGATCAGGGTGACCTGGTGGCCCAGTCTGAGCAGGGACCGCGCGAGGTCGTCCATCATGACCTTGACACCGCCGTACGAGCGGGGCGGGTTCTCGAACCTCGGGGGAGCCACCATCGCGATGTGCAGCCGGGACTTGGCGGACATGACGTCACCTCCGTAGGGGCGGCAGAAGAGGGTTCGGCCGGTAGGCGGCCCGCCGCCTCGGTGGGAGGCGGCGGATGCGCCATCTCGGATTCCCCCTACGGGCCGCTTCGAACCTGTGAACTGCGGTGACGTTCGTCGCAGCCGCGGCGGCGGGGCGCCGCCGCGGCCCGGGTGACGGTCAGGCGAGGAGCTGCTCGATGCGGGTGCGGACGTCGGGCGTGTCGAGGCCGCGCACGGTGAGCGTGGTACGGCGGCGCACGACGTCGTCGACGGTGGCCGCCCACTCGTGGTCGCGGGCGTAGACGGCCTGGGCCCAGATGTCGGGCCCGTCGGGGTGGATGCGCTCGCCGAGCGAGGGGTCGTCGCGGATGAGCCGGGCCACGTCGAAGGCGATCGTGCCGTAGTGGGTGGCCAGGTTGCGGGCGACCAGCGGGTCCATGCGGGCGCCCGGCTCGCGTTCGGTCCACAGGCGCATGGCGACGGCGTCCGGGCTGGCCAGGCCCGGCAGCGGCACGGCGGGCAGGATGTCGGCCAGGTCGTCGCCGAGCGGCCGGCCCGGCAGACGGGAGAGGGTCTCCAGGACGTGCCTGCCGATGTGCCGGTAGGTGGTCCACTTGCCGCCCGCGACCGACAACATGCCGCCCGCGCCCCTGGTCACCACGGTCTCCCGCTTGGCGGCCGACACCTGCCCGGGGCCGCCGGGCAGCACGCGCAGCCCGGCGAAGGCGTAGGTGATGTCCTCACGGCGGAGCTGGCAGTCGCGTACGGCGTGACCGGCCTCGTCGAGGATCTGGGCGATGTCGGCGTCGGTGGCGCGCACGTCGGCAGGGTCGCCCTCGTAGGCCTCGTCGGTGGTGCCGAGCAGCAGGTGGTCCTCCCACGGGATGGCGAAGGAGACCCGGTACTTGTCGATCGGCGTGGTGAGCGCGGCCTTCCACGGGTCGTGGCGGCGCATGACCAGGTGGGCGCCCTTGGAGAGCCTGATGCTCGGCGCTGCGTGCGGGTCCTCCATCCGGCGCAGGTGGTCCACCCACGGGCCGGTGGCGTTGAGGACGAGCCGGGCGTCCACCCCGAACTCGGTGCCGTCGAGACGGTCGCGCAGCTCGGCCCCGGTCACGTTGGCGCCCGATTTGCGCAGTCCGACGACCTCGGCGTGGTTGAGCACGACCGCCCCCGCGTCGACGGCCGCGCGCACGGTCATGACGGCGACGCGGCTGTCGTTCATCTGGTGGTCGCCGTAGACGGCGGCGGCGCGCAGACCTTCGCTGCGCAGCGCGGGGACGCGGGTCATGGCCTGGTGCGGCGTGATGACCTTGCCCATGCCGTCGCCGAACACCGACAGCGCGGAGTACAGGAAGACGCCGGCGCCGAGCTTGGCCGCGCCGTGCGGGCCGCCCTTGTAGATCGGCACCAGGAAGCTGAGCGGTTTGACCAGGTGGGGCGCGATGTCGGCGGCCAGGGCACGGCGTTCGCGGTGGTTCTCGGCGACCAGCTTGACGTTGCCGGTCTGCAGGTAGCGCAGGCCGCCGTGGACCAGCTTGGACGACGCGCTGGAGGTGGCCCCGGCGAAGTCGCCCGCCTCGACCATCGCCACCCGCAGCCCGGCCTGCGCGGCCATCCAGGTGACGGAGGTGCCGAGGATGCCGCCGCCGATCACCAGCAGGTCGTACGTGGCGCGGGAGAGCTCGTGCCGGATCTCGGCCCGGTCGGCGCCGATGGCGATGTTCATGACGTGCTCCAGTCCTACTGTTCGACCCAGTCGAGGGTGCGGGCCACGGCCTTCTTCCAATTGCGGTACTCCCGCGCGCGGACCTGTTCGTCGATCTCCGGCTGCCACTCCGACGCCTTGTGCCAGTTGGCGCGCAGGCTGTCGAGGTCGGGCCAGTAGCCGGTGGCCAGGCCGGCGGCGTACGCGGCGCCGAGCGCGGTGGTCTCGGCGACCATCGGCCTGATCACGGGGACGGCCAGCACGTCGGCCAGCGTCTGCATGAGCAGGTTGTCGGCCGTCATGCCGCCGTCGGCGCGCAGCGTGGTCAGGTCGAGGCCGGAGTCGGCGTTCATCGCGTCGACGACCTCGCGGGTCTGCCAGGCGGTGGCCTCCAGGACGGCCCGCGCGATGTGCCCCTTGGTGACGAACCCGGTCAGCCCGGCGATCACGCCGCGCGCGTCGGAGCGCCAGTGGGGCGCGAACAGCCCCGAGAAGGCCGGGACGAAGTAGCAGCCGCCGTTGTCGTCGACGGTCTTGGCCAGCGTCTCGATCTCGGCGGCGCTGGAGATCAGGCCCAGGTTGTCGCGCAGCCACTGCACGAGCGAGCCGGTGACGGCGATCGCGCCCTCCAGCGCGTACGTGGCCGGTCCGTCGCCGATCTGGTAGCCGACGGTGGTCAGCAGGCCGTGCCGGGAGACGACGGGCTCCTGGCCGGTGTTCATCAGCAGGAAACTGCCCGAGCCGTAGGTGCTCTTGGTCTCGCCGGGCTCGAAGCAGGTCTGGCCGAACAGCGCCGCCTGCTGGTCGCCGAGCGCGGAGGCCACCGGCACGCCGGCCGCGGTGTGGCCGTAGACCTCGGCGGACGGGCGGATCTCCGGCAGCATCGCGCGCGGCACGCCGAGGGCGGCGAGCAGGTCGTCGTCCCAGCTCAGCGTGTGGATGTTCATCAGCATCGTGCGGCTGGCGTTGGTCACGTCGGTCAGGTGGCGGCCGGTCAGGTTCCACAGCAGCCAGCTGTCCATCGTGCCGAACAGCACCTCGCCGCGCTCGGCCCGCTCGCGCAGGTCGTACGCGTCGAGCAGCCAGCGGATCTTCGGCCCGGAGAAGTACGTGGTCAGCGGCAGGCCGGCCTTCTCCTTGAACAGCCCCTCGTGCTCGGCGAGCGCGCGGGTGAGCGCGTCGGTCCTGGTGTCCTGCCACACGATCGCGGGGCAGACGGGACGCCCGGTCTCCCGGTCCCACAGGACGGTGGTCTCGCGCTGGTTGGTGATGCCCAGCGCGGCGATGTCGAGCCCCTCGGTGGCCTCGGCCATGACGCTCTGGACCGACTGCCAGATCTCCTCGGCGTCGTGCTCGACCCAGCCCGGCTTGGGGAAGATCTGGCGGTGCTCGCGCTGGGCGACGGTGACGATGTTGCCGGCCTGGTCGAAGACGATGCACCGGCTGGACGTGGTGCCCTGGTCGATGGCTGCGATGTAGTGCGGTCGAGGCACGAGGTTCCTCGCTTGGGAGTCGGGGTTCGACATTGTCGAACGATGTGAGCGATGTTACGTGTTTGCCCCGGTGTTGTTCAACCGGTCATCTGGCCAGATCGCGGGTGATCGCGCGGGCGGCGTCGCGGACGTAGGAGACGTACTCCATGGTCAGGGCGCCGTCGGAGGTCAGCCGTTCGACCGCGCCGCGGATGCCGATGGCGCCCACCACGAGGCCGCGCGGGTCCTTGATCGGGGCGGCGATGGCGACCTCGCCCTCGGTGAGCTCCTCCATCTCGGCCGCCCACCCCCTGGCCCGGACCTGCTCCAGGTCCTCCTCCAGCTTGGCGGCGTCGACCAGCGTCCGGTCGGTGTACGCCGGCAGCGGCGGGGCCGCGAGCGACTCCCCGTACGGGTCGTAGGCGAGCAGCACCTTGCCGAGCGCGCTGGCGTGCGTCGGCAGGTAGGTGCCGACCTGGAGGGTCTGCATGCTGTCGTCCGGGCGGAACACGTGGTGGATCACCAGCACGTGCCCCTCGTGCAGGGTGCCGATCCAGGCGCTCTCCCTGCTCCGCCCGGCCAGGGCGTCGGCCCAGTTGATCGAGCGGGTGCGCAGCTCGTTGACGTCGAGGTAGCTGCTGCCCAGGTGGAGCAGGGTGGCCCCGAGCCGGTACTTGCCGGTCGCGGCGTCCTGCTCGACGAAGCCGACGCGGACCAGCGTGCGCAGGATGCCGTGGAGTGTGCCCTTGGGCAGGCCCAGCGCCCTGGCCAGCTCCGCCACGCCGAGCTGGCGGGGGCCGGATGCGAGCAGCCGCAGGATCGCGGCCGCCCGTTCCACCGATTGAATCGTCTCTCCCACGGCGGCCACCCTAGCGCAGATCAGTTCGACAGTGCCGAACGCTTGCGGGAAATCAGTGCTCCGCCGACCGTGAGGGCGGCGTTGACGAGCACCGCCACGATCACCCCCTGGAGCACGGTACCCATCGCGGCCGTGGCCACGGCGCTCATGACCGGGATGCCCATGGTGATGCCGACCTGCTGCGTCATCGTCGCCAGGCCGGTGGCCAGGCCCTGCTCGGAGTCCGGCAGACCGGACGTGGCCGTCACCATGAACCCGACGATCGCCACCATGTTCCCGATCCCGCCCGCGAAGGTGGCCGCCAGCAGCAGCCAGATCCATCCGGGACCGGTGCCCAGCAGCGCCAGCGACGCCGTCGCGACGGCCTGGAGCCCGAACCCGGCCGCCAGCGCCCGGCCCCTGCCGAGCCGGCCGAGGACCCGGGGCGCGAGCACGCCGCCGAGCACGGTGCCGAGCCCCAGCACCCCGAACGCCAGCCCGGTCGCCAGTGCCGAGTAGCCGAGCACCTTCTGCAGGTAGAGGGTCATCAGGAAGACGAGGGACGTCTCCGTGGCGAAGGCGATCAGCCCGGCCAGGTTGCCCCAGGTGACGTTGGGCCGGGCCAGGATCGGGACGGGCACCAGGGGTGCGGCGGCCCGGCGCTCGACGTACCAGAAGGCGACGAGCAGGGCGGCGCCGGCGGCGAGCGCGCCGAGGCCGAGGGGGTCGGCGAAGCCGTGCTCGCCGACCCTGGTCAGGCCGAAGACCAGCGCGAGCAGGCCGGCGGTCACCCTCACCGCGCCGGGCAGGTCCATCCCGGGCCGCTCGGCGGGACGGCTCTCCTTCAGCACCACGGGCGCGGCGACGACCACGGCCAGCGCGACGGGCACGTTGACGAAGAACGCCCACCGCCAGCTCAGCAACTCGGTCAGCAGCCCGCCCAGGATCGCGCCCGAGGTGAACCCGGCCGACATCAGCGCGCCGTTCAGGCCGAGCGCCCTGGCCCGCAGCGGCCCCTCGGGGAACGACGTGGTCAGCAGCGCGAGCCCGGCGGGCGTGACGACGGCCGTGGCCAGGCCCTGGGCGACCCGGGCGACCAGCAGCATGCCGGGTGAGACGGCCAGGCCGCCGGCCAGCGAGGAGACCCCCAGCAGCACCATGCCCGCCAGGAACAGCCGGCGCCGCCCGAACAGGTCGGCGATCCTGCCGAAGAGCAACGTGAACCCGGCGGCGGCCAACGCGAACGCCGTGGCCACCCACTGGAGGTCGGACAGCGCGAAGCCGAGACCTGAACCGATCACCGGCAGCGCCACGTTCAGAATGGAGAAGTCCACGGCGAGCATGAACTGGGACCCCAGCAGGAGCACCAGAACCAGCCGCTGCGCGGACGTCATGCGATCGGATCGGGGCCGATCGGCGAGCACGATCATGCCATCCCCCTAATGGGAAACGAGTTCCGTTAAGATGCGGCACGACGATAGCACGAAAGGGGCATTAATGGAACAAGAGTCCCGTTTGGCGGGGACTGTGCGGCCAGGGGGCCGCACCGCGCGCGTGCGCGCGGCCGTGCTGGAGGCCACTCAGGACGAGCTGGTCGAGCACGGTTTCCATGGGCTGACCATGGACCAGGTGGCGGCCAGGGCCGGCGTGGGCAAGACCACGGTCTACCGGCGCTGGGGCAGCAGGGCCGGGCTGGTGACGGACCTGATGACCGAGCTGGCCGAGCAGTCGTCACCGCACGCCGACACGGGATCCATCGAGGGCGACCTGCTGGCCAACGCCGGGGCCGTCGTGGGCGCGGTCACCGACCACCGGCTCGGGGCCACGTTCCAGGCGGTGATCGCGGCGGGCACCTCCGACGCGCAGGCCGTCCAGGCGTTGCGCGCGTTCTATCTGCGGCGCATCGAGGAGTGGGCGAAGGTCGTCGACCTCGCGGTGAAACGGGGTGAATTGCCCGAGGGCACCGACGGCATGGAGGTGATCCGGGCGATCTCCGCGCCGCTCTACTACCGCCTGCTGGTCACCAAGGAGCCGGTGGACCTGGAGGTCGCCCGGGACGCGGCGCTGCGCACGCTGGCCGCGGCGCGGGCGGGCGCGTTCGTCCCGCGGGACGCCTGACGCGGCACGACGGCGCCTCTCACGCGGGCGGGGTCACGGGCGGGGTCGCGGGCGGGGTTGCAGGGGGCCGTCGGGGACCGAACGGGGCCAGACGGAGCCGTACCACCACATGATCCCGCCCATCACCACGAGCCCGGCCGCCGTCGCCAGCTTGCCCCACAGGTCGGACGGCGGTCCGGTGTACGGCAGGCGGCCGTGCCTGCGCTCCCGCCCCCAGGCGCAGTCGTTGCGCACCCGGGTGGAGTCGAGCAGCGTGTCGGGATGGGTGTCGGTGACCGAGAACGCCTCGATCTCGCGGGTGGTGCCCCGGTCGATCCGGACCGTCCTGACCACCTGCTTGCGGGCCGGGATCGAGCCGGTCGCCACGCTCCGCGCGTCCACCCGCAGGTCGAACCGGGCGAGCTGGGGGGTCTGGTTGCGCAGCGTGACCCGTACGGACCCCGAGCCGCACGCGATCCGGTCGGTCGTCATCGTGAACGGATCACCCCGGTCGGGCAGCGGCCACGCCTGCGCGGACGACGGGAGCAGCACGGCCGCGCCCACGGGAAGGGCGGCCAGGACGAGGCGTGTACCGATGCGCATGTGCTCCTCCCGAGCCCCGCAAGCGTGATCTTTGCCACAGATCGTGCCCATAAGCGCACAGAAAGTAACATGACCGAGCCGGGGGAGCGGAAGCCCGTCACAGCCCTCATGATGGAGGTATGGCGGAAGCGATCTACGTCGGCGGTTTGTTGGTGGCGACGCCGCTTCTTGACGACCCCAACTTCCGGCGTAGCGTCGTGCTGATCCTGGAACACGACCACGACGGCGGCACGCTCGGCGTGGTGCTCAACCGGCCCAGCGACATCTCGGTCACGCAGGTGCTGCCGGTCTGGGACCCGCTGGTGACCGGGCCGCCGGTGCTGTTCGAGGGCGGTCCCGTGCAGACCGACAGCGCCCTCGCCCTCGCGGCGGTCCCGAGCGGGGAGGAGCCGCTCGGCTGGCGCAGGCTCCACGCCGGCACCCCGGCCGTCTCCCGCCTGGGCACGGTCGACCTCGACGCGCCCCCCGAGATCCTCCAGGGCGAGATCGCGCAGATGCGGATCTTCGCCGGGTACGCCGGCTGGACCTCCGGCCAGCTGGAGAGCGAGATCGCCGAAGGCGCCTGGTACGTCGTCGACTCCGAGGACGGCGACACCTTCCACGGCGACCCCGGCTCGCTCTGGCGGCACGTGCTGCGGCGCCAGCCGGGCGAGCTGGCCTTCGTGGCGACCTGCCCCGACGACCCCACGA
>NZ_JBSFGJ010000016.1:0-57059 GCF_053596515.1 Nonomuraea sp. NPDC001684 | reverse complement strand
GCCAGCGTCTCGACGCCGATCACCGCGATCGCGGCGTGCCTTCCCAGAGCCGCCGGACCCAGTTGTGCGATGGTCCGGCCGAGTTCGCGGTGGGTTATGGTCTTTGACAGTGTCGCTATCAGGAAAACCACGATGAGTACGGCCTGAGCAGCGGCTCCGGTCGCAACTGCCGCATTCAGATTCATCCGTCGCTCCCGTCAGGGTCGGATGAACGAAAAAGTATGGTACGGGCCTTAAATGATCAACTCTTGACAAGATCGATTTCGCAGGATACCCGAGGACGGCGCCCGGTCGGTCGCGCTTCGGGCAAGTGCGCACCGTCGCCCGGCCTCACAGATCACCGATGAGGTCAACCGGCACGCCGTGCCACGAAGACGAACTCTCTCCCCGGCCGATCAGGCGCGTCGCGAACGTCCTCCACCACATATCCGTGGGCGACCAGATCTCTCCCGACCTCTTCCCGCTCCCGGAAACGCAACGTCGAATCCGACGTCAGCACCTGTCCGTCCGCGGCGAAGACGTAGGTCCAGCGGAAGGTCACCAGAGGCAGGCTCACCTCGACCAGCTCGACCCAGCTCTCGACGGAGCCGACGCCTGGGATCTCCGTCACGCGGTGGGAGAGCTCGCGCGTCCATCCTTCCCAGGCGCGCCGGGCCGGATCGCGGGTCTCGAAGACCAGACGCCCTCCGGGGCGCAGGGCTTCGCAGGCTCCCCGCAGCGTCTCCTGCCAGAGGTCCGGATCAGCGACGGCCTGGGCGACGTTCGCCGTCATCGTCGCCAGATCGACCTGCAGCGACGGCAGGTCCGTCGCGTCACCGCAGATCCAGCGCACCCGCTCACTGCCGGGTTTGGCGTGCGCGACGTCGATGGACGCCCGAGCGGGATCGACGCCGACGACCTCGATCCCGCGATCGGCCAGAAGCAGCGCGAACACCCCGGTGCCGCAGCCGATGTCCAGCACTCGGCGCGCCTTGAACTCCTCCGCCATCCGGAGGTAGGCGTCGAGATCACCGCGGTCGGGGTCGAGCGGATCGTAGATCGCGGCGAGTCGTGGATGTCCGAAGCATTCGTCAGCCATGCGGCCGAACGTATGCGGGCCGAGAACGAACGGCTACCGCGTTTCGGACGGCGCGTGCCGGTACGCACCGCCGGCGCGCCCATTGATCCGGAAGTCCGTCACTGCGCTGCCGGCCGGGTTTCCGGTGGTCAGCCGGGGTGGCGGTCGAGGAGGTCGGCGAAGGCCGCTGCCGCGTTGTCGGCGCGTACCGGGTTCGCGGCGACCATGCGGTCGAGCGCCAGGCCGTCGAGTGTGGCGAGGATGAGGTCGGCGAGCGGCTCCGCCTCGCCCGCCGCGACCCCCAGGGCGAGGAGGCCGCTCCGCAACGGCTCGCGCCACGGCCCGCGCAGTTGTTCGACGGCGGCCCTCCAGCGTTCGGGTTCCTTGGCGGCGAGGACGGAAAGGTCGAGATAGAGCCGGGTGGCCTGTGTGCCGCTCGGGTGCGCGAGGCTGGACCACAGATGCCTGACGAGGTCGGCGACGCTGCGCACCGCCTCGCCGGGAGGTTCGGCCGCCGCGGCCAGCCGCTGCTGCGCGAGCGCGAGGGCGGCGCCGACGAGCCGTTCCTTGCTGCCGAAGTGGTAGATCAGCATGCGGTCGCTGGTGTTCAGGGCGGTGGCCAGCGGACGCAGCGACAACCCGATCAGACCGTGTTCGAGCACGTAGTCCAGCACTTGCTCGGCCAGCTCGGCACGACGATCCATGGCTCGACCGTAGCAGTCCCACCCACGAATGTAGCGCATGCTACATTCGTATGCATGTAGCGACTGCTACGTCTGAAGGGGGTGGCGATGATCGTGAACAGGATTGCGTCCGTACTCGCACCGCTGGTGTGGGGAGCGGTCGCGGGGGTGAGTACGCCGCGCGGGCCTCTGACCCCGGCAGCGGCGTTGACCAGCATCGGGCTCAGCCTGGTCGTGGGCGGGGTCGCCGGATACCTCGCCAGGTCGCGATGGGCGATGATCGCGGCGCCGGCGGTGTTCGCCCTGGTCTTCGAGATCGTCCGCACCGGCGCGGAAGGGCCGAGCGTCGACGCGCCTCAGGGTGGGCTGTTCGGAGTGCTCGCGTTCCTCGCCGGGCGGGGCGTGCACGGGCTGCTCGCGTTGCTTCCGATGCTCGTCGGTGCCGCCTGGGGAGCCGGTCTTGCCCGACCAGGACAGGGAACCGGCCTCGCCCGATCAGGATCGGGAGCAGGCCGCGTCCGGCGCCTGCTCGGCCGGACGCTGATCGGCGCGCTCGCGATGATCGTCGCCGCGCTGGCGATCGGCGTCGCCCTGCCCGCGAGCACCGCCCCGATCGCCGGTGAGCGTGCCGTCGCCGAGCTGACGACCGTCCCGAGCGGCTCCCACCGGCTCGGACTGATGATCCGCGGCCGGGACACGGCCAAGCCGGTCCTGTTGTTCGTCCCCGGCGCGCCCGGCGCGGCCGAACGCGGAGCGGTGCGCAGGCACCTGTCAGCGCTGGAGGACCACGTCGTCGTCGCCACCCTCGACCGCCGCGGCGGCGGCAGTTCCTACCCGATGCTCGAACCCACCGCCACGCTGACCCCGGCGAGCGAGACCGGCGACATCCTCGCCGCCGCGGACTACCTCAGAACCCGATTCGGCAAGGACCGGATCTACCTCCTGGCGCACTCCGGGGGCACCCTGCCGGCGGTGCTCGCCGTGCAACGGCGGCCCGAGCTGTTCCACGCCTACGTCGGCGTCGGTCAAGCAGTGAACACCGGCGCCGCCGACCGCGTCCAGTACGCCGACACCCTCGCCTGGGCGCGCGGTCACCGTGACCGCGACCTCGCCGCCGCGCTGGAGGCCGTCGGGCCCCCGCCCTATGCCGGCATGTACGGCTACGAGCCGATGCTGCTCGCCGAGAGCAAGGTCTACGCGACCGGGAACGGACAGGGCGGCCTCGACGAGAGCCTGGTGGCGCCCGAATACTCCTTGCTCGACAAGGTGCACCTCGTCACCGGCTTCCTCGACGCCTACGACCGCTACTACCCGCGGGCCCGCGACCTCGACCTGCGGACGCGCGTCCCGCGGCTCGCCGTCCCCGTCCACTTCATCGACGGCGCCGACGAGGTCCCGGCGCGCAGCCGGCTGCTGGACGACTGGTACGCCACGCTCGTGGCGCCGCACAAGGAACACACCGTCCTGCCCGGCGCCGGGCACCGGTCGCTGTTCGAGCAGCCGGACAGGTTCACCGACATCCTCGTCGGGCGCGTCCTGGCCGCAGGCGCCAGAACCTGAGCACTGCGACCATGTCCGAGACGGCTGGGGCTCGTCCCATGCCTCGATGGACGACCTCCCGCCCACCGATCCTGAGGCCGTCTACCCCCGGCCCGACCTCGGCTCACGGCCGCAGTTGCTCTTCCAGGGCCGACTGCAGCCGCGCGACCTGTTCCGGTGTGGCACGTGGGGCGACGACGGAGGCCAGCTCGGACAGCGGCAGGCGCAACCCGCGAGCGGCCAGGGCCGCCGGATCGCCGATCACGCCATGGGCGGTCATCACCTGTGTCAGGCGCTCCCACAGCCAAGCGTCGTCGACGGCGTCCGCGATCACTTCCGGCGACGCCGGTGGCGGCAGCTCGGCCTTCCACTGATGACGGCCGGGACCGGTCCGGAACGGTTCGCGCCCCGGCAGGTGCACGATCGCCTCGGTCCCCGGCGGGACCCGCGCTTCGAGGATGAGGGTGCCGTCACTGATCCGCCACGCCACGCCCGCATCGCCGTACGGCGTCTCCAGATCGGCCTCCGCCCAGGTCAGCCCATGTCCCGGCAGCGGGCGGACCTCGATCCGCCGGTAGCCGGGGGCGGCGGGCGCGAGGCCGGCCACCCGCCGGTGCAGCCAGTCGGCGACCGCGCCCAGCGCATAGTGGTTGAACGAGGTCATCTGGCCGGGGTTGATCGAGCCGTCGGGCAGCATGCTGTCCCAGCGTTCCCAGATCGTCGTCGCCCCCATCGTCACCGGGTAGAGCCACGACGGGCAGGAGCGTTCCAGGAGCAGCCGGAACGCCAGGTGCGGGTATCCCGCCTCGGTGAGCGCGTCCGTGATCAACGGCGTGCCGACGAATCCGGTCGCCACCCGGAAGCCGTTGGCTCGCACCAGGTCGGCCAGCCTCGTTCCAGCCGCTTCCCGCTGCTCCGGCGTCGGCAGCAGGTCCCAGTGCAGGGCCATCGCGTAAGCCGTGGGAGTGTCGCTGACCATCAGCCCGCGGTCCGTGACGTAGGCGGCCGCGAACGCACGCCTCACCTGCGCCGCCAGGTCTCGGTAGCGTCGCGCGTCCTCGCTCAGGCCGAGCACGGTGGCGGTCCTGGCCAGCAGGTCGGTGCTGCGGATGTAGTGCGCCGTGGCGACCAGGTCCTTGTCCGTGCGGGAGTCGCCGGGCGCGTCCGGCGGAGCGGCCGGGTCGAGCCAGTCGCCGAACTGGAAGCGGCCGGCCCACAGGCCGTCCTCCCCCGCGAAGGCGCGCAGCCGTTCCACCCACGCCCGCATGCTCGGATACTGCTCGCGCAGCACCTCGGCGTCGCCGTAACGCTCGTAGAGGGTCCACGGCACGATCGTGGCCGCATCGCCCCACGCGGCGGCCGCGGGAAGGATGTTGTGGTGGACGTTCGGCACCACGAACGGCACGCAGCCGTCCTCGAACTGCTCCGCCGCCAGATCCCGCAACCACGAGGACAGGAAGGACGAGCAGTCGGCCAGGAAGGCGGCCGCGGGCGCGAAGACCTGGATGTCGCCCGTCCAGCCGAGCCGCTCGTCCCGCTGGGGGCAGTCGGTCGGCACGTCGAGGAAGTTGCCGCGCATGCTGCGCACCACGTTGTCGTGGAGCCGCTGCACATCGGGATCCGAGCAGCGGAAATGCCCTGTGGGGCGCAGGTCGGAACTGAGGACGACAGCTTCGACCGACTCGATCTCCTCAGGAGCCACGCCACGCAGCCCCGCGTACCTGAAGCCGTGGAAGGTCAGCGACGGCTCCAGCACCTCGGTCCGTCCACCGGCCAGCACGTAGCGGTCGGTGGCTTGGGCACTGCGCAGGGGGCGGACGCCCAGTTCACCGTCCTCCAGCACTTCGGCGTGCCGGACGACCACTTCCTGCCCGGCACGCCCGCGCACGCGCAGCCGTACCCAGCCCACCAGGTTCTCCCCGAAATCCACCAGCAGCTCCCCCGACGGGGCCGCGTACCGCCTGCCGCCCCGCACTGCGGCGACCGGCCGAACAGGCGGAGAGTCGCCGGGAAAGAGCTGGTCGAGCGGCTCGTCGAGCACCTCCACCGGTTCGCCCGGTCCGCGTCCGATCCGCAGGTCGGTGGTCTGTCCGTCGTAGAGGTCGTCCGCGAGGACGCCCGTGGCGTGCGCCCGCCAGCTCTCGTCGGTCACCACCAGATGCGTGCTCCCGTCGGCGCACTCGATCTCCAGTTGCGCCAGCAGTGCGAGCCGGTCGCCGTACAGGGCTCGCTCGCCGCGCGAGTAGAGCCTGCCGCGGTACCAGCCGTTGCCGAGCAGCGCGGTGACCTCGTTCTCGCCCGGCCCGAGCAGGGCGGTCACGTCGTGGGTGCGGTAACGCAGCCGCCGGCCGTAACTGGTCCAGCCGGGCGCCAGTTCCTCGTCGGTGACGCGCTCGCCGTTGATCCGCGTCACGTGCAGCCCGAGTGCGGTGACATGCAGGCGGGCGCGTGTCACCGCCGCGGGCAGCTTCACGGTACGGCTCAGCAGCGGCGCGGCGGTGAGCACCGCGCCGAGGGTCCGCGGCGAGACGAAGCGCGCGCTCCAGTCCCCGGCGCCGAAGAGCGGCGTCTCGAAGGCCAGCGGCCTGCTCCAGTCGCCCCAGCGGCCCCGGCTGCCGACGCTGACGCGCAGCGCTCCGGCGGCGCGGGAGTCCAGTGGGGCGAACGGCCATCGCACGCCGAGCTGTTCGGCGCCCTCCGCCGTGTGGACGACGGGTCGCCCGCCGGCGAGGGTGAGCTCGCCGCGGTAGGCGTCGAACGGCTCGGTGGTCCGCCAGGACAGACGCGGTCGCGGCGCCGGCATGCCGTGCAGCCGCAGGTCGACGCTCACCGGACCGCCACGGGGTCGGCGGTGGCCGGCATGCGGCGGCGCAGCGGGAAGATCCACGTCCAGGCGATCAGGGCGGCGATGAGCACGGCGGCGAGCAGCACCACCATCAGCGCCTGGGGGCTGGCGTCGGCGATCACCGGGGTGACCAGCGCGAAGCCCGCCGCCACGAACCGGGTGAAGGCTATGGCGACGCCTTGCGCGGTGCCTCTGATCAGGGTGGGGAAGAACTCCTGCGACCACACCTTGAAGATGACCTCGCCGGCGAAGCTCGCGCCGATCGTGATGGCGAACTTCAGGATGATCAGCGTCACCGTGTTCAGCCCCACGATCAGCGGGATCGCCGTTCCGATCGCCATGATCGCGACACCGATCGTGTAGAGCAGCATCCGGGCGGGCCCGTCCACGTACTTCATGAAGATCAGGATGGTAAGGAATCCGAGCGGATAGGCCAGCATCCCCACGAGGGTGGCCGTCGACACCTGCGCCCCGGCCACTTCGGTGAACAGGAACGTCTGGAACTGGCCGAACGTGTTGGCGACCAGGTTGCCGACGGCGTAGAAGAGGCCGAGCCCGACGACGGCGCCCAGGAGCGGCCTGGACGTCAGCACGCGCCAGGAGTCGCCGCGCACGCCCTCGGCCGGGCCGGCCTGCTGCCGGTCGCGCTCGCGTACCCACTCCTCCGACTCACGCAGCCGCCGGCGCAGCACGAGCACCACCAGGGCCACGACGATCACGTGCAGGTAGATGATCCGCGCGCCGATCGTTCCGGTCCCCGAGACCAGGAACGCGATGAGGTAGGCAGCGAATCCGCCACAACTCCAGAGCACCTGCGAAAAGGCGACAAGCCTGGCACGCCGGCCTTCCGGCGCCTCCTCGGCCACCAGCGCCAAGGAGGTCGGAATGTCGGCGCCCATCGCCAGACCCGTGACGGCCACCCCGACGAAGATCATCCACGGCTGGACGGCGAAGGCCAGCAGCAGGAGACCGGCGACGAAGACGACCAGGTCGTAGGTGAACACCCTGCGCCTGCCCAGCAGATCTCCGAGCCGTCCGCCGAACACGGCTCCAAGGGCCAGGCCCAGCGTCAGGACGGACGACGCCGTGCCGATCATCCACGGGCTCAGCCCGAGCTGCTGCTTGTACAGAACCAGCGCGGTGCCGGTCCCCACGATGGTGGCCGCGTCCATGTAGGAGGCCATGCCGCCGAGCGCGGCCGTCCTCCAGGCACGCCTGGCCGTCGTCTGTGTCATCTGCGTCGATACCTCGTGTAGGGGGTTCCACGGCCCGCACGCCGCTGGTCCGCGTTGTGTGAAGCGACTATTGTGGATCGATCTACATTTTTCAAGAGGGAAGTTCCGGACCGCTATGTTGCTGACATGAGTTCCTCGCGCCCCACGATCTCCGACGTCGCCGCCGCGGCAGGGGTGTCACGGGCTGCCGTGTCGAAGGTCCTGCGCGACGCCTACGGCGTGAGCCCGCGCATGCGCGAACGCGTCGAAAGGGCCATCGCCGAGCTCGGCTACCGTCCCCGGGAAGCCGCCCGCGCCATGCGCACCGCCACCCGCACCATCGGGGTGGCCGTCCCCCTGCTGCGCGGCCAGTTCTTCGCCGACATCCTCGACGGCGTCTACGAGGAGCTGGACACCGGCCCTTACCGGATGCTCGTCTCCCCCTTCGACCACGAGACCAGCGAGCGGAACCCCGGCATGGAGTCGCTGTGGGACCGCGAGGTGGAAGCGGTCATCGTCGTCTCGCCGAAGGTGCGCGCGTCCTGGCTCGACTCCTTCGCCCAGCGGCTGCCGACGGTGGTGGTGGCCAGGCACGACGCGAGCGACCATTACGACCGCGTCGTCAACGACGACCGAGCAGGCGCGGCCCTGGCCGTCGAGCACCTGGCGACGCTGGGCCACCGGCGGATCACTCACCTCTCGCACAACGTCTCCGGGCCCGGCATGCTGAGCCCGCATGCCGTACGCGAGTCCGGCTACCGCGAGGCGATGCAACGGCTGGGGCTCGACGCGTACCTGTCGGTGGTGACCTGCGGCGGCAGCGAGGCCGAGACCTACCGGGCCACGGCGGCGCTGCTCGACCGGGGGGATCCGCCGACCGCGCTGTTCGTCGGATCCGACCAGGGAGCCTTCGGGAGCCTGCGGGCGCTGTCGGAGCATGGGCTGCGAGTGCCCGATGACGTCTCTGTCGTCGGCTACGACGACACCCAGTTCGCCTCGCACCCGCGCTTCTCGCTCACCACCATCGCCCAGTACGGCACCGCCATGGGCCGCGTCGCGGCCGACCTGGCACTGGAGCGGATCAGGGCGCGCACGGAGGCACGGGAGTGGGTGTCACGGCCGGCGTTGATCGAGCGTGAGTCCACGGGGCCCGCACGCCTTCTCTGACGCCGACGGCCCCCGCAACGTGTGGGCGGTGGGCAACGGCTTCGACCGTCGTGTCGCCCTGCAGTGGGACGGACGGGTCTGGCGCCGGCACCAGCCGCCCCAGACAGAGGGGACGTCGCGGTGGGCGGCAAGCAGTGGAACCGGCGGGCGATGATCTGGCACGGCGAGAACGGCGGTTTTGTGGCTGATGGCGTCGTTCGGGAACGGCGACTCCGAGTCGATCGCCACCTACCGCCGCCGCGGACCGGCGCCTTCGCGGTCAGCGTGACGCCGCCGCGGGCGGTCCGCACCAGGGTCGCCATGCGGCGCACGGCCTCCGCAGGAGGACGGAGAGTGCCTGAGTGCGCCCGGCTCAATCCCCTTCACGGTGGAGTCCCGAGCCGGCGACCAGGGCGTCGCCGAGTTCGGAGCGCAGGTAGAGGACCGAGCGGCCGTGGCGGGCGCTGGCCAGCAGGCCGGCGGCGCGCAGGGTGCGAAGGTGCTGGTTGACGGCCGAGGTGGTGACGCCCAGGCGGCCGGCCAGCTCGGTCGAGGAGGCGGGGGCTTCGAGTGTGGTGAGCAGCCCTGCCCGGGTGGCGCCCAGAAGGTCGGTGAGCACCGCCGGGGAGGTACGGGGCTCGGACTGCCAGAGCGTGCCGGCGCCCCGGGTGCCGTACATGACCAGAGGGGGCTCCGACGGCGAGATGGGGGTCGTGGGTGCCCGGCTGAAGAGGGTCGGGACCAGGGTGAGGCCCTCGCCGCTGGTGGCGCGTCGGTAGCGGGCGTCGCTGATCAGCCGCATGCGGACGACCCCGTCCTTCAGCTGCACGCGTTCGTTGAGGTCGGCGAACATCGCCGCCAGGCCGTGGGCCGAGATGACCTGGCCCCGGTGGACCACGTCGGCCTGCAGCACCGCCCGCATCCTGGGCCACCACGGCGCGAAGCAGGTGCGCCAGTAGTCGCGCAGCGCGTCCAGGATGCGGGCCGACGGGTCGCCGCGCAACGGCTCGGGGAGCCGAGGGTGGATGGCGCGCAGGTCGTCGAGCACGCGCCCGGCGGGCACGCGGGCCAGGGCGGCGAACTCGTCGTCGATGCGGGTGAGCGGCGCGTGGGGGCGGGGCGACAGGTAGTCCGGCGTCCACATGTCGTCGTTGGTGAGCGCGCGCAGCAGGGGCAGGTCCAGCCTGGAGCGGACCTGCTCGGTGCGGCGCAGCCAGGGCAGGTGCACCGGGTAGCGCCCGGGGTCGCGGAACGTGCGCAACGACAGCGTGAGCTCGTTGAGCGGCGAGATGGCGAAGCGGACGTCCGCGACGTCCATGCCCGCGAGCTCGTACTCGATCAGCCCCGCCATGAAGCCATACGCTACATCAATTGGCGACAAAGGCCCTATCGCGGGATAAAAGCCACCGTGATCCAGACCTTCTTCCCCAGCGACCGCGTCGCCCGCTCGCTGACCCTCAGCACGATGGCGTTCGCGCTCTCCAGCGGCGTCTTCTACACCGTCAGCACGCTGTACTTCACGCTCGTCATCGGGCTCGGCGTGCAGACGGTGGGTCTCGGGCTGGGCATCGCGGGCGGCACCGGGGTGCTGGCCTCGTACGCGGGAGGGTGGCTGGCCGACCGGGTCGGCGCGCATCGCGTCCAGACGGTGGCGACGGGGCTCAACGGGCTCGCACTGCTCGCCTACACGTTCGTCTCCGACGCCGTCGTGTTCACCCTGATCGCCTGCATGGCGGTGATCACGCGTTCGGTGGGGTCCTCCGCCAAGCAGGCGATGCTGGCCCGGTGGTACCCCGGCCCGGAGCGGGTCGAGATCCGGGCCCGGATGCGGGTGGTCACGAACGTCTTCATCGGCCTGGGCACGGGCGCCGCCGCGGCGGCGCTGCTGATCGGCACCGCGGCGGCCTACCGGGTGGCGATGGTCGCCGCCGGGGTCCTGCTGCTGGCGGCGACCGTGCCGCTGGCCGGGCTCGGACGTCAGGTGCCGGAGCTGGCCGCCAGGATGACCGCCGTCAGGCAGCGCGCGGCGTCCGGCGGGCCCTCGCCGCTCAGGGACCGCAGGTATGTCGCGAGCGTGGTGTGCAACGCGGTGGTGGCCACGCAGTTCGGCCTGCTGACCGTCGGCGTGCCGCTCTGGGTCGCCACCACCGACGCGCCCACCGCCATCGTCTCCGTCCTGCTCGTCCTGAACACCGTGGTCGTCGCCGCGCTGCAGGTGCGCGCCTCACAGGGCACCGACGACGTGCGCCAGGCCGGGCTCACGGTCAGGCGCGCCTCGTGGCTGCTCGCTCTCGCCTGCGGTCTGTACGCCCTGGCCGCCTACGGAAACGTGATCGTCGCCTGCGTCCTGTTCGTGCTGGCCGCCTTCGCCCACACCATGGGAGAGATCCTGGGCGAGGCGGGCGGCTGGGGCATGGCCTTCGAACTGGCCGACCCGCGCAGCGCGGGCGCCTACCAGGGGCTCAGCCAGACCGGTTACGCGCTGGCCGCCATGGTCTCGCCGATCCTCGTCACCACCGCCGTCGAACACCGTACGGCGGGCTGGCTCGCCCTGGCCGCGCTCTTCGTCCTGGCCGGCACGGGCGCCGCCGCGGTGGCCAGGCACGCGGCGTAGGGGTCAGGCGAGGTGTCAGCCGTCGACTCCGAGCTGGCTCAGCAGCGTCGCGTTGTCCTCGATGTGCCAGTCTTCGATGATCTTGTCGGTGCCGACGTGCTGGATGTCGATGGCGTTGAAGCCGACGCTCTGGCCCTTGCCCTGGACGCCGTTGAAGGCGCCGGTGAAGTGGCCGCGGAAGACCAGCCGGGCGGTGATCTTGTCACCGGTGACCAGCAGGTCGGCCAGCTCGCAGGTCAGGTCCGGCACGGCGGCACGGAAGTTCTTCGAGGCGAAGACCGGGCCGGTCGGGCCCTGCGGACGGCCGGCCGGCAGGGTGTTGTCCTTGAACCGCGGGCTGACCGCGGCGTCCAGGTGCTTCTGCTCGCCGGTGTTCCAGAACGTGTACAGCTGCTGGGCCAGGCGGACCTCCTGGGCCGCGCGCCTGTCGCCGATCGAGCGGTCCACGGTGATCGCCTTGGGCTGGACCAGGTCGGGTGAGTGGTCGATCAGGCGCTGGGGCCAGGCGTACGGGCCCTGCCGGTGACTGTCGTCGTGCGCATGGGCGGCCGTGGCGATGCCGCCCGCGAGGCTCGCCGCCACGGCGACGACGGCGACGCGGACAAGGGTGCGTGAGCGCATGAGCGGTACTCCTCGAATCAGCCGGCACGCTCGGCGCGTGCCGGGAAGGCCGTCCGGTCCCTTCGACCGGGCGGAAGAACGGGGTGATGACGGGTCAGATCTGACGCAGTGCGCCGCCGTCGACGGCCCACTCGGCACCGGTGACCTGGCCCGCGAGCGGCGAGAGCAGATAGGCGATCACCCGGGCCACGTCCTCGGGCTCGCCGAGCCGGGCACTGGGCAGCCGGCGCACCTCGCGGACGAAGTGGTCGACGGCCGCCTCCGGCGCGAGACCGAACTGAGCGCCGAGCTGCTCGGCGAAGCGGTCAGGCGAGGCGGCCGCCGCCGTCGACATGCAGCACGGTGCCGGTGACGTAGGGGTTGTCGATGGCGTAGAGGACGGCCTTGATCAGGTCCTCGGGGGTGCCCACCCGGCGGGCCGGGTTGCGTTCGGCCACCCCGCGCAGGAACGCCGCCTTGTCGGCGCCCATGCCGTCCCAGGCACCGGTGTCGACGATGCCGGGGGAAACAGCGTTCACCCGGACCGGCGCGATCTCCACCGCCAGCGCCCGCACCAGGAAGGCCAGCGCGCCGTTGGTGGTGGCCATCACCGTGCGCGCGGGCGCCGGGCGCCAGGCGACCACACCGGAGAAGAAGGTGAACGAGCCGTGCTCGGACACCTGCCCCACCAGGTTCTTGGCCAGCAGCAGCGGCCCGATCACCTTGGCCGAGAACGCTCGCTGCACGTCGGCCGCTTCGAGGTCCTTCAGCGGGCCGTTGGCCGGCGCCGCGGCGGTGGAGACCAGATGGTCGAACCGGCCGAGACCTCCGGCGAAGTCGGCGATCGACCGCTCGTCGCAGAGGTCGAGCACGCGGACCTCGGCGGGCCCGGACAGCTCGGCGGCCGTCCACTCCAGCTTGCGGAGATCCGGCCCGGCCAGCACGACGGCGGCGCCGGCCGCTGACGCGGACCTGGCCAGCGCGCGTCCGGTGTGCGAACCCGCGCCCACCACGACGAGCCGTTGTCCCTTCAAGCGCGTGTCATCGGACATGGGAGAACTCCTTCGAACAGTCGGGGATCAGCCGCCCGACCTTGCCGGTGGCGGCCACGTCCACGACTCTGGCTCACCCACCTGCCATGAGTCCAAGGCTTGTTTTCTACCGGATCGATAAACTGTGCTCATGGCGATGGCGACGCTCCGGCAGCTCGAATACCTGGTGACCGTGGTGGACCTCGGCTCCTTCACCCGCGCGGCCGAGCACCTGCACGTCACCCAGCCCGCGCTCTCCCACCAGATGCGGGCGCTGGAGACCGCGGTCGGCGGCCCGCTGCTCGAACGGCTTCCTCGCGCGGTACGCCTGACCCCGATGGGCAGGGCGGTGCTGCCGCACGCCCGCGCCGCGCTGGCCGAGGCCGAGCGCCTGCACAGGGTGGCGCGGCGCACGGCCGGACTGGAGGAGGGCGAGGTGGAGGTGGCCGCCATCTACTCGGTCAGCCTGGGCATCCTGCCGCCCGTCCTGCGGGCCTGGCGCGGCCGGCACCCCGGCGTACGGATCCGGCTGCGCGAGTACCCGCACGCCGACCGGCTCCAGGCCGCCATGGCCGCCGGCCGCGCCGACCTCGCCGTCGGCCCTGTGCCCGCCGGTTGGGAGGGACCGATCCGCGAGCTCGGCGTCGAGGAGTTCGGGATCGTCCTGGCCGCCGACGACCCCCTGGCCGGCAGCCCCACCGGCAGGGTCGCCCTCAGCGATCTGGCCGACCGCGCCTGGGTCCACTACGCCCCCGACAACGGTCTCGCCGATCTGCTCGACCAGGTCTGCACCCAAGCGGGCTTCCACCCGCAGGCGGCGATCCGCGCCGAGCAGACCTCCGCCGCTCCTCTCCTCGCGGCCGCCGGACTCGGTCCGGCCCTGGTTCCGGCCAACATCATCCCGCCCCACTTCGACGGCGTCCTGCTCCGCCCCGATCCGCCGATCCGCCGCACCCTCGCGGCCTACACCCGCACCCGTCCCGACGCCATCACCGTGGCCTTCGCCGACCTCCTCGCCCAGCAGGCGCGCGTCAACCCGGCGTGCTTCTCGGCGACCGCCGTCTCCCAGGAGCGAGCGGCTGCCGACGCGCCGTCGAATCCGCTCTGATCAACGTGGCGTCGGAGGTCCCGCGCCGTTCGACCTCCCAGCGCGACCCCGTACCTCGCGCCGCATCACCGCCGAGTACGGCGCCCGTCCCCCTCGCGAGGCGCCGGCCGTGGCCCCCCTTCGAGGTCGGCCAAGAGCGACAGCGCCAGGTCCTCCAGCCGGCGATAGCCCGTCGAGGACGCCTGGTCCAGCGCTTGACGGGCGTACTGGAGCGCGCGGTCGTGCATGCCCAGGCCGGCATGCGCGCGGGCGAGGCCGAGCAGCGGCCTGACCTGCAGACGCCGCATGCCTGCCGTGACGGCGTAGGTGAGCGCTTGCTGGTGGGCGTCCAGGGCCTCGCCGTGATGTCCGGTCATCGCCCGGACGGTGCCGAGCACGTGCATGGCGCTGCACATGGCATAGACGTGGCGCGCTCCTTCCGCACGCTCACCGGCCAGGAGCGCAGCCTCAAGGGCGAGGTCGAGACGGCCGCGGTCGCGGTGGATCTCCGCCAGCGTGGCCAGGCTCTTGGACTCGGGCACGTGCAGGTCGCGTGCGCGGTCGTGGCGGAGTGCCTCGGTGGCGAGGGCCAGTGCCTCGTCCAGGTCTCCGCTGAGGCGCCGGACGGTGGCGAGCTCGTTGAGGGAGTGGCTCAGCTCGCTGTCGCGCAGGTTGCGGTGGAGGGCGAGGGCGTCACGCAGGTGTCGTTCCGCTGCCTCCAGGTCGCCGTATTCCAGGTGTACGGCGCCCAGGTTGCCCGTGGCGCGGGCCTCGCCGTAGGTGTCGCCGATCTGACGGTTGAGCTCCACGGACCTGACGAGATGGTCGATGGCCTGGCCCAGCTCGCCCTGGTCGTGGCAGGCGGCGGCGGCGTTGTTGTGCGTGGCGGCCGCGCCGGCGGACCAGTCCGCGCGCTCGCTGTGCCGGACGGCCAGCTCGCAGGCGGCTCGGGCGGTGGAATAGGCGGCGCGGCACAGGGCGGCCGTGCCCGCACTGAGATGCGCCGCCGCCAGGCCGAGCGGGTCGTCCTCGACGGTGGCCGCGTGCACCGCGGCGTCGGAGACCGCCACGATGTCGGCCAGGCTGGTGGCGGTGTGGTGGACGAAGTGGCCGCGCAGGGCGTCGGCGATCAGCCAGGCATGCCGCCTGGGCCCGCTGATCGGAGGCCGGCGGGCGGCGGGGGTGAGGGAGGCGGCGTCGGCGGCGTGCAGGGCGAAGGCGACGAGGTTGGCCTGTTCGGCGCTGAGCCAGGCCATCGCCTCGGCGCGGGGCCTGAGCCCGGAGGTGACGGGGAGCGGCAGGCGGGTGATCGAGGGATAGGCGCTCTCGGCCGCCGCGACGGCCTCGGCCAGGTACCAGTCGCCGAGGCGTTCGAGGGCCTGGACGCCGGTCGCGGGGGCGTCGTCGCGGAGCGTCAGCTCTCCGGCGTACTGGCGGAGCAGGTCGTGGCAGGTGTACCGGTACGGCCGGTGCTCCTCGATCAAATGCGCGGCGGCGAGGCGGTCCAGGAGCTGTTCGGCCTCGGCGGTCCCGACGTCGGCCAGGCAGGCGGCGGCCGGCGCGGTGATGTCCGGCCCTCGGACCAGCCCCAGCAGCCTGAACAGGCGCCGCTCCGCCTCGGGCAGTCCCGCGTACGACAGCTCGAACGCCGCCCGGACCGCCACGTCGCCGTCGATCCGCAGCAGGTCCAGCCCTCGCGCGGACAGCGCGGCGGCGTACTCGCCCAGCGACCTGCGCGGGCGCGTCGCCAGCGTGGCGGCGGCCACGCGCAGGGCCAGCGGGAGGCGGCCGCACAGCCGGACGATCTGCTCGGCCGCGTCCGGTTCGGCGGACAGCCGCTGATCTCCGACCATGGAGGCCAGCAGCCGGACGCTGTTGTCCCGGTCGAGCACGCCGAGCGACAGATCTCGGGCGCCGTGCGAGACGGCCAGCCCGGCGAGCGCGTTGCGGCTGGTGACGAGGACCAGGCAGCCGGGAGCGCCGGGTAACAGGGGGCGTACCTGCTCGGCCGTGCGCGCGTCGTCGAGCAGCACCAGCATCCGCCGGCCCGACAGACGTGAGCGGTACAGGGAGGCCGCCGCCTCCTGCTCTTCGGGGATGCGCTCGGGGGGCACCCCCAGGGAGCCGAGCATCCGGACAAGTGCCTCCATCGGCGGCATGGGCGGCCGGGGCGCGTGCCCGCGCAGGTCGACGTAGAGCTGGCCGTCGGGGAACTCCTCGGCCACGAGATGGCTGAACCGTACGGCCAGGGCGGTCTTGCCCGCGCCGGCCGCGCCGGTGACGGTCGTGACGGACGGGGTGCCCGCGGCGCAGGCGTGCCGGCGCAGCAGGGCCAGATCGCGTTCGCGTCCCACGAAGCCGGTCACGTCGGCGGGCAGTTCGGCGGGCGCCTGCCTGGCTTCGTCGCGTCCGTGGAAGGGTTCGAGGTCGAGGTCGGGGGCGTCGGCGAGGATGGCCGCTTCCAGCCGGCGCAGCTCGGGCCCGGGGTCGAGGCCGAGTTCGTCCGCCAGCAGGGCTCGCCCCTGCCGGTACACCTCCAGCGCGTCGGACCGCCGCCCGGAGCCGTGCAACGCCGTCATGAGCAGCCCCCGCAGGCGCTCTCTCAGCGGATGTTCGGCGAGCAGCTCCGACAGCTCGCCGACCACGTCGCGGTGGCGGCCGAGGGCGAGGTCGAGTTCGGCCCGCTCTTCGAGGACGGCCAGGCGCAGTTCCTCCCATCGCCCGGCGAAGGCCGCCAGCTCCTCCAGTTCCAGTTCGCCGAGCACCGGGCCGCGCCACAGAGCCAGGGCCTGGCCCAGGAGGTCGGCGGCCTCGGCCTGCCGTCCCGCCTGAGCCGCCTGCCGGCCCCGTTCGATGCGCTGCTCCGCGAGCTGGGTGTCCACCAGGCCGCCGGCCAGCCGATAGCCGGACCCTTCGGTCCTGATGATCTCCGACTCGGCGCCCGCCCTGCGTAAGGCCTTGCGTAAGGCCGCCACCGCGATCATGACCTGGTTGCGTACGGTCGCCGGCGGGTCATGGCCCCAGGCGGTGGCCAGCCGGTCGATGCTGAGCACCTGACCGTGGCCGGCCGCCAGCATGGCCAGCACCTGCCGGGCCCGCGAACCGCCCAGCCGCACCGGCCGCTCGCCGACCGTCGCCTCGACCCGGCCCAGAATGTTGAACCGTACGTGGTCTGCCCCCATGTGATCACGATAGCGAGGGCGGTCGCCACCCGTCGTCCGCGCGTTGGGCGAGCAGGCCCAGCGGGGTACGGCTGCGAGCGGTGACAGCCGCCGATGGCCGCCGCCCTGGTCGGGGTGGCGGCCATCGTGGTGGTGGGGGTCAGTGGGGCCGGTGGGCGAGCTCGGTCGTGGAGGCTCTCTGCTCGTGCAGAGGTTCCGGACCCGAAGCAGGGTTCACTTGACGTCGATCCAGTCGTAGGTGCCGTTTGAGAGCGTCGGCAGCGACACCCACCCGCTTTCAGCTCCGTAGACGCTCATCCCACTGCTCCCCACCGTGTTGGCGTTCTGGCTCCACCCCCGGACGGTGAAGGTCCTGATCTTGCTTGCCGGGCCAGTGCAGTTGACGGAGAACCCTCTGATACCTCCACCGCGGACAGTGAGAACCTGCTTGTAACAGCTCAGGTCAGAGGCAATCTGGACGGTAGTGGCGGAGGCCGGCCCCGCAGGGACAGCGATGAATCCGCTCACCGCTACGAGCCCGATGATGAATGCGCGGCGCGTTGCCGTCGTAGGTCGCATGCGGCACACCGTAGGACGCGGCCCTATGGATCGGCTTTGGATTCGTTATGGCCACAGGTCCAGGCGGCTGATGAACCGAGCCTTCACTTATCCGCTCGGTGGGCCGCCCCTTTCACGACCTGGGACCGTCCAGGCAACAAAGCGAGGAGAACTCATGCTGAAGAGGTTCATCCCGGCAGCCGTCGCCGCTCTGGCTGGGCTGGCGCTCGCGTAACCGGCGAGCGCGGCGAGCCTTCCCTCGATACACGAGCTACTGCATCCACTTCAACACCCAGACCGGCTATTACATTGACCACGGAAGCGCCGGGCTCATCGACGCCATAGGACAGAACATCGATCTGGTGAACAAGGGTTGGGGAGGAGAATGCTGAGGCAAATCAACTCTGACCTGAGCCGTTGTCAGACAGTATTGCCAAGGTCGACGCGGTCCCATCTGATCAGGAGAATCAGATGGGACGCCGTCGCTCCGGGCGGTTCCGAACCTGGCTCCGGGTTCGGGTCAAGGGCCGCCATTCCGACCCGGCGACAGGGCTTGGAGGAGAACTTCGAGCAGCGGAGGCCGACGGCCACGATCCCACCTGCACCGAACTCGGGGACGCCTCCGGCTTGTCATCCTGGTCGGCGGGTGGTCTGGAGCCGGTTCACCGCCTCGACGACGGGTGCCGCGCCGTCCTCTGCCGAGACCTGGGCCGCGAGGGCTTGGGCCCGCTGGCGGTATGCCGGGTCGGTGACTGCGGTGGTGAGCGCGGCGGCCAGCCGTGCGGGCGTCAGACGGCGAAACGGGACGGCGGCCGGGGCCACGCCGAGTGCCGTCAGCCTGGACGCCCAGAACGGCTGGTCGTTCATGACCGGCACGGCCACGGTGGGCACCCCTGCCCGCACCCCGCTCGCGGCGGTACCGGCGCCGCAGTGGTGGGCGACGGCAGCCAGCTGGGGGAACAGCCAGTCGTGCGGCACGTCGCCGATCGCCAGCACATCGTCGGAGATGTGTGCCCGCAGGCCGGTCTGCAACACGCCGCGCAACCCGGCCCGCCGCAGTGTCTGCGCAGCCAGCTCGGTGTACTGCTCGGCCCGCGCGCCGGCCAGGCTGCCGAAGCCGACGAAGACCGGCGTGGGTCCTGATGTCAGGAAGTCGCGCAGCACGGGTTCCGGCTGCCATCCCCGCGGCCGGGGCGGCCACCAGTAGCCGGTGATCTCCAGCCCTGGCCGCCAGTCGGCCGGGCGCGGCAGCACCAGCGGGCTGATCCCGTGGAAGACCGGCCAGCGCGTGCTCTCCCGGTGCCGGTAGAGGGCGCGCGGGGTCATCGGGGGCAGTCCCAGCCGGGAACGCATCTTCGTGCCCAACCCGGCCAGCAGCGGACCGGCGGCGGGCGACTCGAACGCGAGCCGGGCCGCCCTGCGGTTCCCCCACCGTCCGAGCGACCGCTGGAACAGGCTCATGACCGGCGGAAAGTCCCCTGTGGGGTCGACCGGCTGCAGGTGCACCCCCATGCTCGGCACGCCCATCGCCTCGGCGACGTGGTAGCCGGGCGCGCCCGCGACACCGAGCAGGAGCAGGTCGGCCTCCTGTCCGGCGAGCCCGGCCAGGCCTTCCACGAGTTGCTCGCCGTATTCCTTGAAGGCGCTGATGGACAAGCGGCCGGTCAGCGCGCGGAGCGGGTCTCCGGGAAGCGGGACGCACCCCAGGCCCGCCTCGGTCACCAGCTCTGCGTACGGCTCGTGCGCGGCGATCACCACCTCGTGTCCGGCCTCGCGTAACCGCATCCCCAGCCCCGCGTACGGCGCCACGTCCCCACGCGTGCCGACTCCGACGATCAGAACCCGCATCTGGATCCCCCTGTCGTCCGCTTTTGTCATACAGTCGCACGATAAACGGGGAACGAGAGCTTTTACCATGCGGTCGCATGAGAAAGTGGCGGGAGATGCCGAAGATCGTCGACCACGACGCCCGGCGGCGGCACATCGCCGAGGCCGTGCACCGCGTCATCCACGACAGGGGCATGGAGAGCGTCAGCCTGAGGGAGGTCGCCGCCGAGGCCGGCATGTCCATGGGGGCGGTGCAGTACTACGTCACGACGAAGGACCAGATGCTGCTGCTGGCGCTGGAACGCATCGGGATCTGGATCGGGGACCGGGTGACGGCGGTGGCCGCGCGCCAGTCCACGCCGCTGGAGGTGCTGCGAGCGACCGTGCTGGAGCTGTTGCCACTGGATGAGGAGCGCAGCTACCTCAACCGCATCGGGCAGGCGTTCCAGGCGAGCTCGGTGGTGTCGGAGAACCAGGCGGCCGCGATGCGGACGGGGTATTCGTCCCTGCTGTCCTTCCTCGCCGAACAGATCAGGGCCGCCCAGACCGCCGGGCAACTCGCCGCCCACCTGGACGCCGGCAAGGAAGCGAGCATCCTGTACGCCTTCGCGCAGGGCATCGTGAACGCCACCCTGGTCGGGCACTACACGCCCAAGGAGGTCGCGGCGTTGCTCGACCACCACCTGGCGCGACTCCGCGCGGAGTGATCGCCGTAGCGGCTCGAACGCGCTGATCACTCGGCCTCCGTGCCGATGACGCCGCCGCCGAGGGCGGCGGGGGACGCGGCGTCGGGGATGAGAACCCGCGGGGTGCCGGTGCCGTCGGCGGGGACCGTCCAGACGTCGGCGTGCTCCCGTCCCCGGGGGAGGGCGTAGGCGACGGTCCGCTGGTCGATCCAGGCGGCCTGGTCGTCCACGCTGCGGGTCTCGGCGAGCGGGGTGACCCGGCGGGTGGCCAGGTCCAGCACCGACAGGCGCCAGCCACGGGCCGGATCACCGCCGAGCGCGGACTTGAAGGCGATCCGGGTGCCGTCCGGAGAGAGCGAGGGGCACTCGACGTTGTCCGTCAGGGCCCGCAGGCGGTGGCTGTCGAGGTCGCCGAGCACCAGGTAGCGGTGCCCGGCGGTGGACATCGTCGCGTAGAAGCGGCGGTCGTCGGAGGTGAAGGTGACGCCCCAGAAGTTGAGGTCCCTGGCCCGGTACGGCCTTCCGTCCACGGTGACCGGCCAGTCCTCCAGGGTGGGGATCAGCTCCTGGGTACGGGTGTCGAGGATGCCGACGCGGGTGGAGAAACGGCCGCCGTTGTAGGAGTCGCCGGTGACGAAGACCGTCCAGGTCACCAGCCGGCCGCTGGGCGAGACCCTGGCCCTGTTGGGCACGCCGACCAGGGGGATCTCCCTGACCGTCCGGAGCCGCGCGTCCAGGACCGCGAGCTGGTACGTCGTCAGCCCGGGGTCCGCGCGCAGGCACAGCCCGGTGCCGCCGGCCGCGTACAGCCTGGCGCACGACAAGGCGGAGACCGCGCGCGCTCCGGCGGGGTCGCCGGCCGCGACGGACAGCAGCCGGCCGGAGCTGCCGGCGGTGGTGCTGAGCGCCACCAGCCGCGGCCCGGGGACGAGCGAGACGCTGTCCGCGGCCCCGGCCTGCGAGGACGTGCCGGCCGCTCTGGCGATCACGATGGACACGGCTGCCAGGACGGCGAGCCCGGCGATGCCGGCGGCCAGGAGCCGTCCGCGGCCGGTCACGGCGCGTTCTCCACGGTCGTGCGGCGGCCCGTCAGGAGGGCGGCCGTGGCGGTGGCGGCCACGGCGGCGGCGATCGCCGCGGCCCCGGTCGCCGCGGTGCTGCCCCAGTTCGTCCAGGCGAGCCCGAAGGCGAGGGAGGAGGCGAGGTAGGCCAGGGCCTGCGCGGTCTGTACACAGGCCAGCCCGGTGGTACGCAGGTCCGTGGGCAGGAGCGGGCCGGCCAGCGCCATCAGCACGCCGTCGGTGGCGGCGTAGAAGGCGCCGTAGCAGCAGAGCGCGGCCACCGTCACGAGGACGGCCGGCAGGGCGCTGCACAGCAGCAGGTAGACGGCCAGGAGCGCGGCGTACCCGGCCAGCAGGACCGTGCGGCGGCCGTACCGGTCGGCCAGCGCGCCGAAGGGGGCGGCCAGGAGCAGGTAGACGAGGTTGGTGCCCACCGCCAGGAGCGGGAACCAGCCGGTCGGCATGGACTGGCGGGCCATCAGGAGCAGGTAGACGAAGCCGTCGCCGATGGTGGCCAGTCCCAGCAGGCCGGCGGCGTAGAGCAGCCTGCGGACCCCGGCGGCCCGCAGCAGGCCGCCGGCGGCGCGGAGGGTGACGGGGAAGGCCGCGGGTCGCCTGTCACGGCGGTCGCGGGCGAAGGCGGCCAGGACCAGCACCCCGGCGACGGCGACGCAGAAGCTGGTCAGGAACAGCGCGTCGAACGCGGCCGGGGTGGCCGCCCCGACGGCCGCCAGGACGCCGAGCGCGGCCAGCGGCCCCGCGAACGCGCCCATGCTGTCCATCGCCCGGTGGATGCCGAAGGCCCGGCCGAGCAGCGGCTCGGGGACCGACAGGGTGATGAGCGCGTCGCGCGGCGCGGTACGCAGCCCCTTTCCCGCCCGGTCGGCGACGATGACGGCGCCGAGCGCGGGCATCGAGGCGCCGGCGGCCAGCAGGCCCAGCTTGGCCAGGGCGGAGATGCCGTACCCGGCGGCGGCGACGGCCTTGCGCCTGCGCAGGCGGTCGGCGACGTAGCCGCCGGCCAGCCGCAGCAGGGCCGTCGCGCCGGTGTGGAGGCCGTCCATCAGGCCGTAGGCGGCGGGGCTGAGGTGCAGGGTGAGCACGAAGTAGAGCGGGAGGACGGCGGTGACCATCTCGGCGGAGACGTCGGTGAGCAGGCTCACCGCTCCCAGCACGACGACGTTGACGCCGATGGCGCGCAGGCCCCGGCCCGCGCGGCCCCGGGGTGGCCGGTCGATGGTGGACAGGTACACGGGCTGGTTCGCCTCCTCGGTGGCGGTGGGGAAAGGCCCCCGCCGGGCGGGCGGCGGGGGCCTGCTCGGGTCAGCCCTGGGTGATGGACAGGTCGTCGATCTGGGCTTCGAAGAGGCTGGCGGTGCCGGTGTCGGCGGCCTCGATCGACAGCCGTACCGTGGCGCCGGCGTAGGCGGACAGGTCGGCGGTGGCGCTCTGCCAGGCCCCCGCCGTCTCGCCGGCGGCGCCGGTCCGTTCGATCAGGGTGGGACCGCCCGCGACGCCGATCCGCAGGTGGTCGTCGGCGCCGGCCGCCGCGCCCGTGGTCAGAGCGTGGGTGCCGGAGGCCGCGGTCAGCTGCTTGATCTGATTGCTGTACGTGGAGGTGCTCTGCTGCGGCACGCCGCGCTCGAACGTCCCCGCGGTCGCCGTGTCGGTCCCGGACGTGTTGACCTGCCAGCCCTGGTCGGACTCGAAGTCGTCGGAGAAGACCGTGGTCCCGGGGGCGGAGGTCGTCCAGGCGTCGGTGACGGGAGACTTGCCGGCCGCGTTGCCGAGCGCGGGCAGGCCGTACATGTCCTCGATGGTGCGCAGCACGTTGTAGTGGTTGATCTGGGTGGTGGACTGGTAACCGGCCTTGACGTGGGCTCCGGCGAAGACGGTGTAGATCTGGTTGACGGAGGTGAAGTTGTCCTCGTCGAAGGTGGCGATGAGCAGGCTGTTGTGCGTCTTGGCCCACTGGACGTACCCGTCGAGCCTGCTCTTGGTCCAGGAGTCGCCGGTGCCGACCGAGCAGTCGTGCATGTCGTTGCACATGTCGGGGATGACGAACGAGACCGTCGGCAGCATGCTGTAGTCGCTGGGGAAGGCGGAGTACGCCACGTGGTACGCGGAGCCGCTCACCGTGGGGAAGTCCGCCCAGGGGGCGTGCTTGCGCCGGTACCTGCCGCTGCTGCAGCCGGTGTACCCGGCGCTGGGCAGGCCCTCGGAGTAGGCCCTGAACGTGCGCCCGGCGCTCAGGAGCTGCTGGCCGAGGTTGCCGCCGCTCAGCGTCTTGGGGCAGTCGTCGTTGGTGACGCCCTGCTGGGAGCCGGAGAACAGCGCGATGTAGTTCGGCTGGCTGGGGTGGGTGACGCCGAAGGAGCTGGTGAACAGCGTTCCCTGCGAGGCCAGGGAGTTGAGGTAGGGGGCCGAGGAGCCGCCCTTGATGGTCGAGTAGTTCTTGTTCTCGAACATGACGATGACCACGTGGTCGAACTGCGGGACGGCCGCGGCAGTGGTTGCGGCAGTGGTTGCGGCAGTGGGCACGGCGGCGGGCACGGCGGCGTCCGCCGGGGGTGGTGCGGCGAGCGCGAGCGCGGCCAGGAGCGCCAGAGCGGGCACGCGGGCTGGGACGGCGATGCGGGAGTGCATCGTTGGACCTCCTTGCAGGGGGGTCGCCGTGGGTGGCGTCGGCGGGAGGACGGGATGGTCCGGACGAGGGCGCATGACACCTCTGGGAGGGGAACGGGGGGCGTGTCGAGTCCGGTGTACTCCCGTCCGCCGCCGGGTGGTGGCGACCCGTCGCCAGTGGCCGGAATGGGCACGGCGGTCCCTCGGCGGACCGGCCACCGCCGGCGCGGAAGTGGGTCCTGCGTGATCGAACCCCTGCATGACAGGATTTGCCCGGCCACGTCAAACCGGACGTGAAGGGATCCTCATGAGCGACGACGACCTGCTCGCGCACCTGCGCCGCCTCGGGATGGCAGCGCAGGAGGCCGAGGTCTACCTGGCCATGCTGCACACCGGCCGGACCACCGCCGCGGACCTGGCCGAGCATCTGGGCTGGCAGCCCGGCGAGGCCGAGCGCTCCCTCGGCCGCCTGGTCGACCTGGGCCTGGCCGCCGCCGGCGGCCCCGGACGGCCGGAGGCCACGGCCGTGGAGCCCACCATCGCGCTGGACCACCTGTCCCACGCCAGGTCGGCGGAACTTCTGCAGGCGCGCACCGCGGCGGTCAACGCCTACCGTCACTACCGGCGTTCGGTGCGCCCCCAGGCCACCGACGATCTCGTCGAGGTGGTGACCGGGCCGCGCATCGTCGAGCGGATCCAGCACATCGAGGGCACGGTGGAGTCGCAGGTGCTGCGCTTCGACTCGCCGCCGTACCACGTCCGCGTGGGAGCCAATCCCACCGAGGTGCACAACCTGGAGCGCGGCGTGGAGTACCGGGTCGTCTACTCCAAGTCCGCGGTGGAGAACGGCCTCTACTACGCCGTCAACATCCGGCCCTGCATCGCGGCGGGCGAGCATGCACGGGTGCTGCCGACCGTCCCGGTCAAGCTCACCGTCTTCGACCGGCGGGTGGCGATCGTCTCGATGTCGTTCGTCGAGGCGGAGGTCAACGACTCGCTGCTGGTGGTGCGTCCCTCCAGCCTGCTGTCGGCGCTGGCCGGGCTCTTCGAGACCTCGTGGCGCTCGGCGTTCCCGATGCATCTGAGCGACCGGGTCCCGGCCGCGTTACGGCCGATGCACGTACGGATCCTGGAACTGCTCGGGACCGGGATCACCGACGACACCATCGCGCAGCTGCTGGGCATCAGCCGTCGCACCCTGTCCCGCAACCTGGAGCAGCTCAACCAGCGCGCCGGCACCGTCACCCGCTTCCAGCTCGCCCTGTACGCGGCCCGCCAGGGCTGGATCTGACCCGCCCGTCGAACGCACGGTTCCTGCCCGGCTCTGGAGAGCTCTGGAGAGATCTCCGGTTCAGGTCAGGGGTCGGAAGAAGGCGCGGAGCTGGTCTGCCAGGTAGTCCGGCTCCTCGTGGGCCATGAAGTGTCCGCCGCGGTCGGGGCGGGCGAAATGTCGCAGGTTGGGAAAGGCACGTTCGGCCAGGCTGCGGGGGAAGCCTGCCATCAGGGGTTCGTGGCTCAGGGTGATCGCGGTCGGCACGGTGATCGGTGGGCGAGGCCCGGTGTGCGGATGGTCGTAGTAGGGACGGAAGGAGGAACCGATGCTGCCGGTGGCCCAGTAGAGGGTGGCCACGGTGAGCAAGTCGTCGGCCTCCCACCGGGCCGTGAGGTCGCCCCCGCAGTCGCTCCAGTCGCGGTACTTGTCGGCGATCCAGGCCAACAGCCCTGCCGGTGAGTCCGTCAGCGCCGCGGCGATGGTGTCCGGGCGGGTTGCCATGATCGCGCTGTAGCCGCCGTCCTGGGCGTCGTAGGCCTGTTCGGCCTCCAGGTAGATCCGCTCGTCCGGGTTCACGGCCGAGGAGTCGATGCCGGCGGTGAGGCTGCCGGAGGTCATGTGGATCCCGACCACGCCGGCCGGGAACAGGGCGCCGAGCCATTGGGTGACGCTGCCGCCGATGTCCCCGCCGAACGCGCCGTAGCGCTGGTAACCGAGGGTGGTGGTCATCAGGTGCTGCCAGGTCTCGGCGACCCGACGACCGGTGAAAGGCCCGTGGGGTGTTTCGGAGTACCCGAAACCCGGCAGTGAGGGGATGACCACGTCGAAGTCGGCGGCCAGCCGGTCGGCCAGTGCCAGCATCTCCACGAAGCAGCTCGGCCACCCATGGGTGAGCACCAGCGGCAACGCGCCGCGTCGCGGAGACCTGACGTGGACGAAATGCACCCGCCGGCCGTCGATGTCGGCCAGGTGGTGCGAGTACTTGTTCAGCCCGGCTTCGACCCTGCGCCAGTCGAAGCCGTCCGCCCAGTGCTCCACCAGGGCACGCAGGTCCGTGGGGTCGGCGCCCGCGGTCCATCGCGTGCGGTCCGAGGCTGGGGTGAACCGGGTACGCGACAGGCGTACTCGCAGGTCAGCGAGCACGTGCTCCGGTACGTCGATGTGAAAGGGTCGCATGCTCCGGCAATCGTCAGGTGGTCGGTGAGCTACGTCTGTCGAGCGACCTGATTCTGTCAGCGCTTCACGACCCGAGCCATCAGCTCACCCGCGGCAACCGGCTTGACCTCCGGATATGTGCGCGTCCCGGTGAGGCTTCCGCCCCTCAGGACTTGACAAGAATATACATGTACATGCAACATCTACTTGCACGTACAAAGTATGCACATACAAGGAGATGTCATGAAGCGTGAGCGCGTGAGCACCACCCCCGACTGGTACGAGCCCTATGCGATCTCGCAGGCGATCAAGGTGAACGGGTTGGTGTTCGCCTCCGGCCAGGCCGGCTTCGACGAGAACGGCGTCACCGTCAGCGACGACTTCGAGGCCCAGGCCCGGCAGGCGTTCGCCAACCTCGACCGGGTGCTGAAGGAAGCGGGATCCAGCCTCGCCGACGCGGTCAAGGTGACCATTCTCGTCACCGACCTGGAGCCCAACCTGGACACCATCATCAGGCTGCGCAGGGAGTTCTTCGCGGAGCCCTACCCCGCCGACACCCTGATCCAGGTCTCCCGGCTGGCCCAGGCCGACTGGCAGATCGAGGTCGACGCGACCGCAGTGACGCGTTCATGAGGATCCAGATCTGGTCCGACTACGTCTGCCCGTTCTGCCTGCTGGCCAAGGGGCCGATCCAGGAGGCCGTCGCCGGACGTGACGTCGAGGTCGAGTGGATGCCGTTCGAGCTGCGCCCCGAACCCGTTCCGACGTTGGAACCCGAGGGCGCCTACCTCCAGGACATCTGGAAGCGGACGATCTACCCGATGGCGGAGCGGATGGGCGTCGACATCCACCTGCCGGACGTCTCGCCCCAGCCGTACACACGGCTGGCCTTCGAGGGCTACCAGTACGCCAGGGAGCACGGCGACGCCGAGTCCTACAACGACCGGCTGCTGCGGGCGTTCTTCGAGGACGGCCTCGACATCGGCGACCTGGACGTGCTCACGGACCTGGCCGCCGGGCTGGGCCTCGACGCGGCGGAGTTCCGCGCCGCCCTCCTCGACGGCCGCTACGGCGAGACGCACCGGGCCGCGCTCCGGCAGGCGCACGAACTGCGGATCCGCTCGGTCCCGACGATCATCATCGACGGCGCCCACCGGATCGAGGGCGTCCCCCGGGCCGGCGCGCTCCGCGAGGTCCTCGACAAGCTCGCCGAGCCCGTGCAGACCTCATGCGGCGTGGAGGGCTGCTGAGGGAGGAGGCGGAACGCGCACGCCTCCTCGCCGCCGTGCGCGTTCCGCAACAGACCTTCGACGCATCAAGGGAGTACATCCATGACGAACCACCACACGCTGCGGCCCGTCCGGGTCGGCGGTCTCGACCTGCCCAACCGGTTTGCCGTCGCGCCGATGACCCGGGTGTCCGCCGCCCCCGACGGCACGCCGACCCACGAGATGGCCGAATACTACGAGCGGTACGCGGAGGGCGGATTCGGGCTGGTGATCACGGAAGGCACCTATACCGACACCGTCAACAGTCAGGGCTACCTCAATCAGCCGGGCATCGTCTCCGCCACGCACGTGTCGGCCTGGCGTGAGATCACCGGCAAGGTGCGGGCCGCCGGGAGCCGCATCGTGCTCCAGCTCATGCACGCCGGCGCGCTGTCGCAGGGGAACCCGTATCGCGCCGACACGGTCGGGCCGTCCGCCGTGCGGCCGCGTGCGGAGATGTTGCCCGAGTACGGCGGGTACGGAAGCTGGCCCACGCCCCGGGAGATGACCGGCGCCGACATCGAGGCGGCGATCGGCGGCTTCGTGGCCTCGGCCGTCCGGGCTCGGGAGGCCGGCTTCGACGGGGTCGAACTTCATGGAGCCAACGGCTACCTGCTGGACCAGTTCCTCACCGACTACACCAACCGCCGCGCCGACTCCTACGGCGGCCCGGTCGCGAACCGGATCCGGCTGACGGCCGAGGTGGTGGCCGCGATCCGGGCCGAGCTCGGCGCCGACTTCTGCGTCGGCGTGCGGCTGTCGCAGGGCAAGGTCAACGACTTCGGCCACCGCTGGCCTGGCGGCGCGGCCGACGCGCGGATCATCTTCGCCGCGCTGGCGGCGGCGGGTGCCACGTACCTGCACATCGCCAGCGAGGGACGCGACTGGATCGAGACCGCCCGGCTGGACGGCGGCGTCACGATCACGAGTCTGGCTCGCCAGGTGAGCGGTCTTCCGGTCATCGCCAACGGCGGCATGCACGATCTCTCGCAGGCGGCCCAGGTTCTGTCCGGCGGCCATGCCGACCTGCTGTCCATCGGCCGGGGCGCGCTGGCCAACCCCGATCTCCCCCGTCGCGTGTCGCGGAGCCTGCCGCTGGAGACGTACGACCATCGCATCCTGGAACCCATGGCGACGCTGAGCAACGCGCGACAGCGGCTCCAGGGCGTGCGCCGCGTGCGTCATCCCGCCTAGGATCGCCGCTGCGCCGCCCGGTTCATCCCGCAGTGGTCAGGGCCCGGCCACCTCTTGGGCGGTCGTGGCGTTGTGGCGCTGGTAGTGGCGCGCGGCCCGGGCGCGGTTGCCGCATGACGGCTTGCACCACTCCTGCCGCCCATGGCTCTTGACGAAGTAGCGTACGCAGCGCGGCGCGTTGCAGGCCCGCAACTGCTCACGCTGCGGACCGCTCAGGAACTCGATGGCGGCTCGCGCCAGCGCCGCGATCAACTGGACGCCCGCATCGCGCTCGGTCGACAACACTTCCGTACGGGGTGTTCCGCTCGCGGGCCAGTCGAGTTGCGGGACGATCGCCTCACGGGCGGCAGCGGCGTTGAGGTGCGCCAGCGCCTGCTCGACCGGCATCAGCCGGTGGGCGTCGGCCCGGCTCGGAGGCGCCGGGCTGACCGCATGCGCGAACAGCGCCCGCACGGCCCGGCGGAGCCCGACGATCTCGCTCCTGAGCTCCTCCCCCACCGTGAGCTCCGCTACGTCGGCGCGGCCGGCCAGCAGCTCGGCCTGCTGATGGATCCAGCGGGTCGTGCTCTGCGCCGTCGCCAGGTCGTCGGCGACACCGCCGTCGCCGTCGTGGCGGATCGTGCTCGCCAGTTCCAGTGCCGGCCAGCGCTCCACTCCAACCTCCCGGTTGCTCACGTCCTCTTCTGTACTCTATGGTCCCTAACGCTAAATCCCATTTAACCATTAGACAGCTTGGGGATCGCACGATGACGTTGCTCCTGGCCCAGATCAGCGACCTGCACCTGGACGGCACCGACCGGGCGACCCGGCGCGCCACCCAGGTCATGGACCACCTCAGGGCGCTGCCCCGCCCGGTCGACGCCCTGCTGGTCACCGGTGACATCGCCGATCACGGCGCGGAGGCCGAGTACGAGCAGGCCGCCCAGCTCCTGGCCGCCCCCTTCCCGGTGCTCACCTGCCCCGGCAACCACGACGTCCGCCCGGCCTACCGCAAGGCGCTGCTGCGACGGCCACCCGCGCCCGGCCCCGTCAACCAGGTGCACCACGTCGGCGGCACCGCCATCCTGATGTGCGACTCCACCATTCCCGGGCGCGACGAGGGCCGGCTCGACGCCGAAACCCTCGCCTGGATGCACGCCACCCTCGACGGGCTCGCGCCGGACACGCCCGCGCTGATCGCCTTCCATCAACCGCCCGTCGTCCTCCACCACCCGTTGCCCGACTCCGGGCGGCTGGAGGCGCCCGGAGACCTGGCCGCGCTGCTCGACGCGCATCCGCAGGTCGTCGCCGTGCTCACCGGCCACGCTCACACCGCGGCCGCTTCCACGTTCGCCGGTCGTCCCCTGATCGTCGCGCCGGCCGTCACCTGGACCCTGCGCCTGCCGTGGGAGGGCGACCGGCCCGCCGACCGCGACCAACCGCCCGGCCTCGCCTTCCACGTCCTGGACGACGACCACCGCCTCACCACCCACTTCCGCGTCGTGCTCCAGGCATGACCCACACGTACGCGGTCACCGCGTTCCTCCTGGCGATCCTGCCCGTCATCGCCACTCCGGGCGCCAGCCTGACCCTGCTCGTCCAGCACGTCACGGCCGGTGGTCACCGGCAGGCCCTCCCGATCATCCTCGGCACGGTCAGCGGGCTGTACGCCCACGCGACCCTGGCCATCGCCGGGCTGTCGGCTCTGGTCATGCACTCCAGCCAGGCCTTCACCGTCGTCAAGCTCCTCGGGGCGGCCTACCTCATCGGCCTCGGCCTGTGGACCTGGCGTTCCTCCACCCTGCCCCCGCCTCCCGAGCTCACGGATCGGCCGAGACGTACCGGCTCCGTCTACACCCAGGCCCTGCTGGCGAACGTGCTCAACCCCAAGGCGGCCTCCATCTACCTGACCCTGGTCCCCCAGTTCATCGTGCCCGGCCGTCCCCTCGACGGGCAGATCCTCACCCTGGCCACCGCCCATGCCCTGCTGATGGCGGTGTGGCTGCTGACCTGGACGGTCCTGGTTCGACGAGGGGCGCACATCCTGCACAGGGCCCGCTTCAAGCGCGCGGTCGCCAGGGTGACGGCGGTGGTGCTCGTCGTCCTCGGCGTCCGGGCCGCCACGACGTAGGCGCTGTCACGGTCGGCGGTCCGCCGGCACGTACGTGGTCCGGCGGCGGAACGTCAGCCGTTCGTCACGCGGAGGTGGCGTCGAGCGTTCGCAGGAAGTCCTGGAGCGCGCCGGTGAAACCCGCCGGGTCCTGGAGGTGCACGAAGTGGTCACCGTGGAGTGTCACCAGCCGGGTGTGCGGCCGCCGCTCGGCCATCTCGTGCGCCTGGCCGCGGGTGATCGGGCTGTTCTCACCCACCAGAAGCAGCGCGGGGACGTCGGTCGCCAGCCAGTCGGCCCAGTGGTCGCCCCAGTTGGCGCGTTCCGACTCGACCGTGTCGTGGGGGTGGAACGGCAGGCGCCAGCCGCCGTCCGGCAGTTGCCGCAGACTGCCCGCGAACATCGGACCCGCCGCGCCGAGCCCGGCGACCAGCTCCTCACGGGTGGCGGCCTCGTACGGACTGGACAGCAGGAAGTCCAGACGGCTCGGGCCTGAGACGACGGCGCCGATCTCCTCGACGACCAGGGCGCGGACGAGGGCCGGGTGAGCGGCGGCGAGCTGGTAGGCGTTCAGGCCGCCCAGCGAGTGCCCCAGAGCCACGACCGGGCCTGCGTCCAGGTGCTCCAGCAAGGCCGCGAGGTCCGCGACGTACCCCTCGCGGGAATAGTCCGTGGCTCGGTCCGACTCGCCGTGCCCTCGCTGGTCGGGCGCGATGACCCGCCAGTGCGGTCCCAGCTCGGCCGCCAGGCCGCTCCACATCGCGCCCTGCCCGAGATGTCCGTGCAGTGCCAGCAGGGGCCGGCCAGGGCCGCCGAAGTCGAGGTAGGACAGGTGGCGTCCGTCCAGATCCAGTGCTGCGCGTACCGGGGTGGGGATCGCGCTCGGCATCTCGGTGCTCCGATCGTTTCGGTCTCCGACCAGGCGGTTCCGGCTGGATGTGTGCACCGTAGACTGCGGAGGCGCCTACGGCCAAGCGTGCCCTAGTGCGGCTGGTTCAAATGGGATGACGCGGCTGGAGCAACGGCCGATTCGAGCGTCGGTGCACTAGTGCGGCCCCATGAAGGGAGTTCTGTGATGAGCCCTGCCGAGCCCCCCGCTGATCCGCCCTTCCTGCGCATCACCGCCGAACTGCGCCGACGCGTTGACAGCGGCGAGCTCCGCCCCGGTGAGCTGCTGCCGTCCACGCGGCAGATCGTCCGGGAATTCGGCGTCGCCATGGCCACCGCCACGAAGGCGCTGACCGCCCTGCGGCAGGCCGGCCTGGCGCGGCCGGTTCCCGGAGTCGGCACGGTCGTCGACACGCCGGGGGGCCGCTCGATGACGCCGCACGATCGCAGACGTCCGACGGCGTCCTTGGACCGGGGCCGGATCGTCCGCGCGGGGTTGGCCATCGCGGACGCCGAGGGGCTGGCCGCACTGTCCATGCGCCGCCTCGCCGCCGATCTGGACGTCACCACCATGGCCCTCTACCGCCACGTCTCCAGCAGAGAGCAGCTGATCCTGCTCATGACCGACGCCGCCTTCGGCCAGTTCCCGCTTCCGGAGCCCTTGCCGCCCGGATGGCGCCACCGCCTGGAGACGGCAGCCAGGCAGCAGTGGGCCATGTACCGGCGTCACCCGTGGCTGGCTCAGGCCATTTCCTTCACCCGCCCGCTGCCCGCTCCCCGCGCGATGGTCCACAGCGAGTGGATGATGCGCGCCCTGGACGGGCTCGGCCTGGACCCGGCCACGAGCCTGCACATCCATGTCTGCGTGGCCGCCTACGTCCGGGGGGTGGCCGCGAACCTGGAGTCCGAGGCCGCGGCCGTGGCCCACTCGGGGATCACCGACGAGCAGTGGATGGACACCCGCGGCACACCGGCGCTGATGGGGCCTTCAGGCGAAACGGCGTTCCCGAATCTCGCACTCGTCCCATTCCGTTCACTCGACCTGGACACCCTGTTCGAGTTCGGGCTCCACCGCCTCCTGGAGGGCATCGCGACGCTGATCGGCGGGCCGCCGCCCTGACGACGTCGACCAGGATGCGCCGCGGCTCAGATCCCGGCGATCAACAAGATCGCCGCGACGACGATTCCGGCCTCGATGACCAGCACGAGGGCCTGGGCGTTCATCCGGGCGACGGTTCTTCTCCCCAGCCACGCGCCGGCGACGACGGCCGGGGTGAGAGCCAGACCGAGGAGGAGCACATGGACGGACAGCAGGCTGCCCGCGCCATAAGCGACGATCTTGGTCAGGTGGATGACCAGGGAGGCGGAGGCTTCGGTGCCGATGTACGCGCCGCCGATGAGGCCCTTGACCAGGAAGAACGGGGCCGCGAGCGGTCCTGCCGCCCCGAACAGGGCTGAGACGAGTCCGCAACCGGCGCCGATGGCGGCGAACGTCTTGTCGGCCGGCACCGCGCGGACCGGCTGGAAGCGCCGCCAGAAGACGGTGACGACGAGAAACGCGCCGAGAACGCGCTTGAGCGGTTCGACCGGCACGTAGGGCAGCAGGAGACCTCCGGCCAGGGCGAAGGGGACGGCGCCCAGGGCGTACCACTTGATGAGCCGCCACTGGACCGCGCGCCGGTTGAACCAGACGCGGCCGCCGTTACTGGCCAGTTGAGTCAACGTGAGGGTGGGCAGGGCCACCTGAAGACCGAACAGGGCGGTGAGCGCGATCAGCATCAACACGCCGCCACCCACGCCGCCCACCGACGACAGCCAGGCCAGAGCGAAGGCCAGCAGTGACGCGGTCATCAGCGCGGGGATGAGGCCGGTGGACGACTCAAGAGCCGACGCGCTCAGTCGCGCGATCCCACCGGGCAGATGCTGGACGAACAGGACAACGGTCGGGCACACCGGAAGGCCTCTCCGGCTCCCACACTCGCGGGAACCACGACCTCCAGGCTTTTGCCCCTTCAGTTGACCGGTGGCCACCGAAGCCGCCGGCGGTGTCGCTCGGACCAGGCCCACCAGACCTGCATGAAACGGGCCGGGCGGCGGAACCCTAGACACTCACCTCGCACCGTACTCTCCGGCGACAGTCGTGCGCAGGGTCTCGGTCCACCAGTCGAGCAGACGGTCCCGGGCGGTGTCGTCCAGTCCGACGCTCCGGCGGAACTCGTCGCCGAACAGCGGCTCCGTCGCGACGGCTTGGTGCAGCGCACACACGGTCAGCTGGATCGCCTCGCGGGACGGCGGCGGCCGCCCGATGGCCGCGCACTGCTGCCGCGCCTGGACGTGCAGCCGGTCCACCACCTCATCCAGCATTCCGCTACCGGCGTCCCGCCAGCCGGAACGGTGCAGCGCGAGCGCCAGTTCGGCGTAACCACCGGCGTACAGCGCGGCCAGCGTGCGCACCAGCTCGGCGGGATCGATCGGGGCGTCAGCCCACGTGTCGAGCACGGTGCGCAGTTCGGCCTTCAGTTTGGCCCCGCCGAACCGCAACAGCGACTCCAGCAGTCGGTCACGCGTGCCGAAGTGGTGGTTGACCGCGGCGTCGGACACACCGACCTCCGCGGCGACGGCGCGCACCTGCACGGCGGCGGGGCCACCCGCGGCGAGCAACCTGCTCGCCGCCTCGAGGATCAGCCGCTTGGCATCCTCGGGCTGACGTCGTACTCGGGTGGCCATGCGCCCACCTTACCTTGACTGGCCAAGGCAGCCTCGCTTACCTTGATTGCTCAAGGTAAGGGGGTGGCGCGTGCGGGGACACTTCACGATTCCGGCGATGACCGAGCTGGCGGCGGCACTGGGTGTCACGATCGACGATCCGGCTCCGCCCCGCGAGATCCACATCTCCCGCGCGGGCTGCCGGTTGCACGGGTTCGACTGGGGCGGAACGGGATCTCCCGTGCTGCTGTTGCACGGTGGCGCGTTGACCGCGCACACGTGGGACTTCGTCTGCCTCGGCCTGCGCGGCGCTGCCCGGCTGATCGCGCTGGATCTGCGAGGTCACGGCGAGAGCGGCTGGTCCGGCGACTACCGCGTCGGCACCCTTGCTGCCGACGTCGTCGCCGCGGCCGACCATCTCGGCTTCTACCGGGTCCACCTGGTCGGCATGTCGCTGGGCGGCGTCATCGCGGCCCACGTCGCCGATGAGCATCCCGGCCGGGTGGAGCGGCTGGCGCTCATCGATGTCGCACCCGGCGTGGACTTCGACAGCACCTGGCGGGTGCGGACGTTCATCAGCGGGCTCGGTCCGGTGCGGGATCTGGAGACGGTGGTGGAGGCCGCGATGCGGGTCAATCCACGCGCCCACCGGCCCAGTGTCGCCTACCGCATGAGCACGCTGTTCCGCCGGGCACCCGGCGGCGGCTGGGTGCCGAAGGGCGATCCGCGGCCTCCGGACTTCCCCGCCATCCTGGCGGCCATCGATCGGCTGCCCGCCCAGCTGAGCAGGACGCCGGTACTGCTCGTGCGCGGCGGACGCAGCAGGGTGCTCCCCCAGGCAGCCGCCGAACGCCTGGTCGCGCACGTCCCGAACGGCGAGCTCGTGGTCGTGCCGGACGCCGGGCACAACGTCCAGGAGGACAATCCGGCCGCCCTGATCATCGCGTTACACGCCTTCCTGACACGTTGACCGCGTACCGCCGGACCGCGAAAAGGAGAACCACCGCATGTCCGCACGAACGATCGAGCTCACCACGACCCCCTCGACGAAGGTCGGCATGCTCATCCGCCGCCCCGTCCACGAGGTGTTCCAGGCCATCGTGGACCCCGCCATCACGAGCAAGATCTGGTACACCAAGAGCAGCGGGACGATGACCCCCGGCGCCGAGTTGACCTGGGAATGGGAGATGTACGGGGCGTCGACTCAAGCCTCGGTCGAAGAGGTGGACGAATACAGTCGCATCCGCTTCACCTGGGGCAACTACGCGCCCGACGCCCCCACCACAGTCGAGTTCCGTTTCATCCCCATGCCCGACGACACCACCTACGTCCAAGTCACCGAAACCGGGTTCACCGGCACCGGCGACGAGCTCGTCCACCACGTAACCGACTCCACCGGCGGCTTCACGTTCCTGATCAGTGCCCTCAAGGCGCTGCTGGAGCACGACATCGTTCTCGGCCTCGTCGCCGACGCCAACCCGAGCGGACTGTCAGCCTGAAAGAACAGGCGTCATCGCAACACCTTTTGTTCTGTCCGTTCATATGTTCCAGGGAGCCAGATGGACCAGCTGGTGGAGGACGATCCGCGCAGGCTGGGGCCGTACGAGCTCGTCGCCCGGCTCGGCGAGGGCGGCCAGGGCGTCGTCTATCTGGGACGCGACCCCTCCGGCCGCCAGGTGGCCGTCAAGCTGCTGCACAACGGCCTGCTGACCGATCCCGGCGCGCGCGCCGGGTTCCTGCGCGAGGTGGAGATCGCCCGGCGGGTGGCCAGGTTCTCCACCGCGCCCGTGCTGCACGCCGACCTGGCGGGCCGGCGGCCCTACATCGTCAGCGAGTACGTGCCGGGCCCCTCGCTGCGCGACCTGGTCGCCACCGAGGGACCACGGCAGGGGGCCGCGCTGGAGCGACTGGCGATCAGCACCGCCGCCGCGCTGGCCGCCATCCACCGGGCCGGGGTGCTCCACCGCGACTTCAAGCCGGCCAACATCCTCATGGGACCCGAGGGCCCGGTCGTGATCGACTTCGGCATCGCCCGGGCCCTGGACGCGCCGGGCAACACCTCGACGGGCCCGCTGATGGGCACGCCGTCCTATCTGGCGCCCGAGCAGATCGGCGGCGGGCAGGTGACGGCCGCGGCCGACGTCTTCGCCTGGGCCGTGACCATGGTGTTCGCCGCCTCCGGGCGGCCCGCGTTCGGCGCCGACTCCACCCCCGCCGTGATCAATCGCATCCTGAACGAGCAGCCGGCCGTCTCCGGGCTGGACGGCGTCCTGCTCCGGCTCGTCACCGCCGGCCTGTCGAAGGACCCGGCCGCGCGGCCGAGCGCCGACGACCTGGTCACCGGGCTGACCTCGCGCGAGTTCGCACCGGCACCGGTCGCCGGGTCTCCCCTGCCGCCGGGGCGTCAGGCCGGTCGGGCGCGGCGGCGTGCGCTGCCCGCGGCGGCCGCCGCGACGGCGGCGCTGCTCGTCGCGGGCGGCGTGCTGATCGTCGCGGACGGCCCGCCCCCGCCGCCCCCGGCCACGATCGGCTCGGCCGCTCCCCCGCCGTCCGGCATCACCACCGCCCCGGCCCCGGCCGCGGTCACCGCCTCGCCGCAGCAGGTCAGGAGCACGGCGCGGCGGACGTCGTCCCCGTCGGCCACGCCGCGGGCCCGGCCCAGGACCTCGGCCCCCGCGACCCGGCCGGCCAGGACGGGCGACGCGGTGAGCAGCCCCATGGACGACGGCTCGGCGCCCCACCCGACGCCCGCCCGGAACACGGAGAAGCCGCCGGAGCCCACGCGCGAGCCGTCGCAGCAGCCCACCCAGGCGCCCGCCCAGCCGCAGCCGCCGTCCCCGATGGAGAACCCGTTCACCTGCATCCCGTCGATGTGCTGAGGCGCGGCCATCCCGCGATGAAATTCGCGGATCTACGGCGCGTCGCGCATTGAGCTGACTTTTTGCGCCAGTGCTGTCGAGGGCCTGGCACGCCCCAGCGTCATCCACTTCCCCCCGGACGGCCGGTCTCGCAGCGCGTCGACCAACCTGACCAAGAACCCGTGGAGCCGAGGGCTTCGTCGGCCTGGTGAGCGCGGCTCAGGGTGGCGCGCTGACGGTGGCGGCTCGGCGCTTCGCACCGCCCGTTCCCGAGCCGCCGATGCCCGTGTGGCGGTCCCCACCGGCTCGACACCAGCACCGGCAACAAACCGCATGCGCCGAACCGGCCGGGTGGTGTTGCATACCAACGTGACCGGCCCTCGCACTTCTCCATCAGCAGTCGACCGCACGCAGGTGCCGACGCGACGCCGGCCGCCCACCGGACGTACCTTGCAACCGCGTCCCCACCGACGACGCCCGCCACTTCGGCCCCTTCCCGCTGCCGCGCCCTCCCGAGCAGGCCGACGCGCTCACGCCCACCCTCACCGCGGCCGGCCACCGGCTCAGCGGCGACGGCTCCAGCACGGCGCTGCTTCGGGGTGATCCGGACGTGAGCGCTCTCCTTGACCGGCCCCTGACGGCCCGGGACGACCATGGCCTCGGGGCCGCCATGCCCGGCCGCGCCGGGCTGGTCACGACGTAAAGGACGCTCGGCCAGGCCACGGGTTTGCCCCGCACACATCGACTTCAGCAGGAAGAGGCACCGAACACGTGAAGGACACCGAGATCCCGCGGGCGGTGGCCGCGGCCGTCGACACGGCCGCCGAGTACGGCCTGGGCACCGACGACGCCGCTGTGCTGCACAACTCGAACCGGATCGCCGTCCGGCTGCGGCCCAGCGGCATCCTCGCCCGGGTCGCGCCCCTCGCGCACCGCCCCGACTTCGAGGTCGAGCTCGTCCGGCGCCTCGCCGGGACCGGCAGCCCGGTGGCGGGGCTCGATCCGAGGGCCGAGCCGCGCGTCCATCTCCGCGACGGCTTCGCCGTCACCCTCTGGACCTACTACGAGCCCACCGCCGCACCCGAGGACCACCCGCCCGCCGCCTACGCCGACGCCCTGGCCCGGCTGCACGCCGGCCTACGCCGCATCGACCTCGCCGCCCCGCATTTCACCGCCCCGCACTTCACCGACCGCGTCGCCGACGCCCTCAGGGTGGTCGAGGACCCCGTCGTCAGCCCGGACCTCGGCGCCGCGGAACGCGCCCTGCTGACCGACACCCTCCACGGAATCAGCCGCGCGATCCTGGACCGCGGCCCGCGGCAACAGCTCCTGCACGGCGAACCGCACCCCGGCAACCTGCTCGCCACCGCGGACGGACCGCTCTTCATCGACCTGGAGACCGCCTGCCGCGGACCCGTCGAGTTCGACCTCGCCCATGCTCCGGAGGACGTCGCCGCGCACTACCCAGGCGCCGACTCCGGGCTGCTCGCCGACTGCCGGATCCTCAGCCTCGCCCTCGCGGTCTCCTGGCGTTGGGACCGCGACGACCAGCTCCCCGACGGGCGTAGAAGGGGCCGGGAATGGCTCGCCCAGCTGCGGGCCGACCTCGACCGCCGCGAGCACGCCGCCGGTGGCGGCCACTGAGCGGCGCCTCCGCCGTCCCGCGGCCCGTTTCTCACGGATGCCGCCGGACGGCGTGCCCGCCTACAGCGGCAAGCTGCTGCTCCCGGAACTGGACGAGCCGCTGGAGGTACGGTTCTGGATCACCTCCCCCAAGGCCGCGATCCGCGCGGTCGCGACGGCCCGCCGTGGCACCGCCGAATGCGGCCGCTCCGGCGATGACGTGCTCAAGGACGTGACCGGCTTCGACCAGTGGGCGTGGCGTGGCGTGCAAGCCCTGGTCACCATGGCTGCCTGGACGGAGCACGCCGACCCGGGTGCCCAGGCGACGATCGTGGCCGCTCGGCGCGGGCTGCCGGCGGAGGTGACATGGGCCTGGCCGTTCGAGATGGACGGCGAGCCCGACCCGCGCGTACTGCTCCAGAGCACTGCGTCGGCCACGTCCGTACCGGCAGCCGTCGGCGGCGCCCCTGCCTCCTGCCTCTGCGTACGGCAAGGACATGGTGTCGTGGCCGGTCCCAGGGAGCACGCCAAGCTCGCATGAGCTGATCTGCCCGGACCCCTTTCATGAGCAGAACGCCTACGACGGAGCGCCCGCCGTTACCCGTCGCCTGATCGGCGAGGTGTCAGTCCGCGAGGTCGGTCGAGGCCGGCCACCCGGCGGCCTGGCAGGCGGCCGTGGCGTTCGAACAGGACGGCGACGGCCATCGCATCAAGTCTGCGGAAACGCGGAACCCTGACCTCAACCCTGATCTCGCAGGATGCCTCACTCCGGGACGCAGTGCACGCGGGAGTAGACGTTGAGCAACCGGTCCGTGGGATTCTTGGCCCTGACCTCGTAGCTGCGGGGTTTGCCGTCGGCGTCGAACACCAGGGCCGCCTTGGACACGATGACGTCCGGCACGGCCGCCTCGTTGTACAAGTCGATGATCTCGTAGCCCCCGCTCACCGCGATCTGCCCGCGCAGGCACTTGCCGATGTAGCTGCCGTATGACGACCCCACGCCGTCGGGATGACGCCCACCGTTGTGCATGGCACTGGTGTCTGGCTTGGAAGTCATTGTGATCTTCAGGGCGTCCGAGCGATCACCCGAAAGTTCCCGAGCCGGTCGGGGCATGCTTCGCGGGCGAAGAACAACGGGACAGCGATCAGCGCTACGGGCTGTTCGAGCAGGTCAAGGCGGTGCACGAAGAACCGTGTCGAGTCGGCTCTTCGGCCCGAACGAGGCGGGAACGACGGCTTGCTCCGCCGGGGAGCGACTATCGGGCCCGGCGGGCGATCAGCGCCTCTATGCCGTCCAGCAGGAGGTCGAGGCCGAACCGGAAGTCGGCGTCCTCTGTCCAGCCGGTGGAGTCTTTGAGCAGGCCGGAGCGCATCATGGCCGACAGTGCCGGGTACGTCGCGGGGTCCAGGACCTCGGTGAGCACCTCGCCGTACTCGGCGGCTCCCTCGGCCCTGGCCGCGAGCTCCTTACCGCCGGCGCCGAGCGAGTGCGTGAGTGTGGCCACGGTGAGGGCGTAGCCGCTCAGCACCGTGGCGGCGTTGAACTTCTGGCCGTCGTCCAGCCCGGTATCGGACAGCGCGTCCAGGGCCCGGTCGAGCCAGAGCAGCCGCCGCGGGCCCATGGGCGGGGTGCCCTGGCGCAGATCCAGCAGCCAGGGCCGGGACAGCAGGAGGTCGCGGGTGAGCCGGGTCCACGTGGCGAGGTAGTCGCGCCAGGCCAGGTTCCCGCGTTCAGGTCGAATTCGACTGCGTCGAACGGTCACAGGACAGCTTCGATTACGTGGCCGAGAACGTCCGCGTGCTGTAGAGAAGGACAAGAGGAGCCGGCCGGCGCCGGCGGCGGTCGTACCTTCGTGACGACGGCGGCGTAGGCAACATTGGGCAGCAGCCAGGCAGGCCGCCGTGGCGCTCACGACGTGGCGAGGTGACGGTCCCGGCTGGAGCGGAGCAACTGATCAGGAAGGCCATCGCCTCGGGATCGTGCTCGCCGCGAACGACAAGGACCACGTCACCACCGACGCGCGTGAGCTGCTCCTCCGGGGACGTCACGGGAGCCAGGTCTCGTGCAGGTGCAGCCACGTGGCGGACCGGAGGACCACGGTGGACTGCCGGGTCCGATCCGGCTGGACCTCCTGGTAGGTGGCCGCCACGAGCGCGCCGTCGGAGGCGACGATCCGTACGTCGCGGATCTCGATGGTCAGCTCTGGCGCCCTGCCGTGGAGTGCCTCGACCTCGGCGAGGACCTGGCCGCGGGTGAGCGTCCGGCCGTCAGGGGTGATGAGCGTGAAGCCGGGGGCGTGGGCGTCGGCGAAGCAGGCGAACTCCTGCCGCGCGGCGGCGCCGGTCAGCCAGCGTTCGATGACCTCGTGGTGACGGACGATCTCCGCCTCGACGCCCTTCACCGGTTCGCCCAGGGCTGGGCGGCGATCCAGGTGCGTAGCGGCGTCAGCCGGAGGCCCAGCAGCTCGGCCACCGCGGGGTCGGGCGCGAACAGGTCGCGGTCGGCGGCGGCCCAGCGGTAGGTGGCAGCCACCGCGGCGGCCGTCGGCGCGCCCAGCGCCATCGTCAGGCCCGACTCGAACTCGGCCGGATCCTGAGCGGCGTAACGGGCGCCGAAGGCGGCCGCCAGCTCGTCGCCGGTCACCACGTCGGGCCCGCCGAGCCTCAGCACGGCTCCCTCCAGATCGTCACGCACGAGCGCGGCGTGGGCGGCGGCGGCCAGGTCGTCGTGCGAAAGCCAGGGCACCGGCAGGTCGGCGGGCAGCGGGTAGCGCAGCACGCCCTCGGCCGCCAGCGGGCCCGTCACCCACGGCGCGGCCAGGTTGTCCAGGTAGACCGGCGGGCACAGCACCACGACGGGCAGCCCGGCCGACCGCAGCGTCCGCACCGCCCACCGGCGCGTCTCGAAGGCCGCCACCTGCGTGGCGGCCTCGGGCAGCCGGTTGGCGGTGTTGAACACCAGCCGCCGCACCCCGGCCGCCAGCGCGGCGTCGCGCACATGATGGACGTGGGCGGCCACCGTGTCCGGCTCGTAGACCATGGGCAGCGTCACCGAGGCGTGCGTCACCCCGGCGAAGGCCGCCTTCACCGCCTCGGCGTCGCCGAGGTCGCCGACGACCGGCTCCACCCCGTGCGGCACTCGGCCGCTCCTGGTCAGGCCGCGTACCGTGTGCCCCTCGGCGACGAGCCGCCGCGCGACCGCGCCGCCCTGGGCGCCTGCCGCGCCGATCACAAGAAACGTCATACCGGACAGCCTCCACCGAGTCGGCGATACGCTCCATAAAACGAAATATCGATTTATTTAAGGATCGTCCGGTGGATGGTGACCTGCTGAGCGCTCTGCTGGCCCCGCTGCGGCTGGAGGGCGTCTTCCACAGCCGCTGGCAGGCCGGGTCGCCCTGGGGCGTCGCGGGCGAGGCCGAGGACTGCGCGCTGCTGCACTATGTGCACGAGGGCACGTGTGCCGTCGAGTTGCCCGGTGCCGAGCCCGTCCTGCTGCGCGCCGGGGACCTGGCCGTCTTCCCGCACGGCAGCGCCCACCGGCTGGGCGACCGGCCGGGACGTCCCGCCGTGCCGCTCGCGGCTGTGCTGCCCGAGCGGCCGCAGGGCGGCGTGCGCACCGTCGAGCTGGGCGGGCCCGGCGAGCGGACCGTCCTGCTCTGCGGCGGGCTCCACTACGACCGGGCCGCCGGCTCGCCGATCTACCGGGCGCTGCCGCCCGTCCTGGTGCTCGACCGGGCCACGCTGGAAGGCCACGGGCTGCTCAACGGCACCCTCGGACGGCTGGCCGGCGAATGGGACCTGGCCGAACCCGGCGCGACGCTGGTCGCGCTGCGCGCCTTCGAGCTGGTCTTCGTACTGGCGTTGCGGGCCGCGGTGGGCGAGATGGCCGAGGGCTCGCCGGTCCTGCGGGCGTTGCGTCACCCGGCGATCGGGACGGCGCTGCACGCCGTACAGACGAGGTTCGCCGAGCCCTGGACGGTCGAGTCGCTGGCCGCCCAGGCCGGGATGTCGCGCTCGGCGTTCGCGGCGACCTTCCGCGAGCTGGTCGGCGAGGCGCCGATCCGGCACCTGACCGCCCGCCGCATGCAGGAGGCCGCGCGCCTGCTGAGCGAGACCACCCTCCCCCACAGCCGGATCGGCGAACGCGTCGGCTACCACTCGACGGTCGGCTTCCACCTGGCCTTCCGCCAGCAGTACGGGACCACTCCCGGCGACTACCGCCGCCGCCGCTGGACGCAGGACACCGCACCCGGGACAGCAGACGTGACGCGGAACCCGCCCGGGCCCCCGCCCTGGTGACGGTGATCTTCCGGGGAGTGCCGGGGTCGTCGGTCACCGTGACGTTCGTCCTCCCGGATTTCGTGGTGGTCCCGACGTCGTACGGCTCCGCCGGAAGCGTCAGCTTGACGTGCCCCGAGCCGGACGTCACACCGCCCTCGCCGGACGACCTTGCTCCACCGTACATCGCCCGTGGCGGACCGTACCGGCTCGTCGCCCCCTACGTCACGGCGCGAGGACGCGCGCTGGCCGCCGCGGCGCTCTCGGGGGCGTACTGGTCCGAGGGGAGACAGGTCAGGTACGACATCGCGCCGGAGGTGCGCCGGGTGGCGAACAGTCAAGCGGCGCTGATCTGCGCCACAGACTCGCAGAGCGATACAAGGGGGTCGACGCCGAGTCGCAGCCTCCCGCCGCGCCAGTTTCGCCGGCGGACCCGACACAGCACTACTCGGCGCCTGGTCGCAGGCCCTTCTCGACGAGGTCGATCAGGTCGTGGACGGCTGGATCGGCGAGTTCGTCGGGGAGTCCGCGCAGGGGGCCGTCGATGAGCAGGACCGCCAGGCCGTGGACGCACGACCAGACCAGGAACTCGGCTCCTGGACGGCGTTCGGGGGACATCAGACCGCAGGAGACCAGGTCGTCCAGGGCGGCGCCGAGCAGTTGGAACGGGGTCAGGCCGCCTGGTCCGGCGGAGGCGGGGACCTGGGCCCGGGTCATGTCGTCGGGGACGTAGAAGGTGACGCGGAACAGGCCGGGTTCGGTGCGGGCGAAGCGCAGGTAGCCGGTGCCGACGGCGCGGAAGCGGGCCAGGGCGGTCCGGGCCGGGTCGCCGGTCGGATCGAGGGCGGCGAGGTCCTCCTCCATGGCGTGGGCGAGTTCGGCCATGGCTCGGAGTGAGACCGCCTGCACCAGGGCGTCGCGGTTGGGGAAGTGCCGGTAGGCGGCGTTGGGGGCGACCCCGGCCTGCCGGGTGACCTCGCGCAGGGTGATCGCGTCCGGGCCTCCGGCGCGGGCCAGTTCGGTGCCCACCTCCACGAGCGCCTGATGCAGGTTGCCGTGGCGGTAGGTGTCGCGGGTGGGTTTGCCGGGGCGCTCGGGCATGGCCGGAACCTCTCATGTGGACGGCGTCCACAAAAGTATGCCATACTCCTCTCGCATTCAGATGTGGATGCCGTCCACATAACGTTTTACCTGGTCAGGAGTTCGTGAAATGAGCCGGAAGATCGTAGCTGGGCTGTTCGTCTCGCTGGACGGCGTGGTGGAGGCACCGGAGCGGTGGCACTTCCCGTACCTGAGCGAGGAGATGGGCGCGGCGGTGGGCGGCATGTACGCCGAGGCCGACACGCTGCTGATGGGCCGGGTCACCTACGAGGCGTTCGCCGCGGTGTGGCCGCACCAGAACGGCGAGATGGCCGAGGCGATCAACGGCATCGCCAAGCTCGTGGCCTCCACGACCCTGACCCAGGTCACCTGGAGCAACTCCACGCTGATCGAGGGGGACCCGATCGCGGCGGTCAAGGAACTCAAGGACCAGCCCGGCGGCACGATCACGCTGTCGGGCAGCATCAGCCTGGTCCGCGCCCTGCTCGCAGCCGGTCTGCTGGACGAACTGCGGCTCCTGGTCCACCCACTGGTCGTCGGCGCCGGCATGCGCCTGTTCCCTGAGGGCACCCCGCCGGTCCCGCTGGAGCTGACCCGGTCGGCCACCTTCGCCAACGGCGTCCTCGACCTGACCTACCGGCCTGCCTGATCCCCTTCTTGATTCACCCTCACCGACCGAGAACGGAACCCTCATGAACGACGTCCAGATCAAGGCCGAGACCAAGACGCTCCAGGTGCCCGGTGCGCGTCTGCACTACGAGGTGCGGGGGTCCGGGCCGCTTCTGCTGATGATCCCCGGCGCCCCCGCCGACGCCGGGGCGCTGGCCGGACTGGCAGCCATGCTGGCCGACCGCTACACCGTGGTCACCTACGACCAGCGCGGCCTGTCCCGCAGCCCCCTCACCGGGCCACCCGGCGACACCGACGTCACGGTCTTCGCCGCCGACGCCTCCCGGCTGCTGGCCGCCCTGACCGACGAACCCGCCTACGTGCTGGGCAACAGCGGCGGCGCGCTCACCGCCCTGGAGCTGGCGGCCCGCCACCCCGAGCAGGTGCGCGCCCTCGTCGTGCACGAGCCGCCGCTCCCGGAACTGCTGCCCGACCACGACCGGTGGCGGGCGGCGTTCCAGGACGTTCACGACACCCACCGCGACCACGGCGTCGGCGCGGCGATGGGCAAGTTCATCGCCACCGTCGACGGGCCGGACGCCCCGCCGCCCGCCATGCCCGACCCTTCCCTGATGCCGCCCGAAGCGCTGGAGATGATGGGCCGCATCCAGGGCAACCTCGACTACTTCCTGGGCCACGTCCTGCTGCCCGTGCTGCGCTTCGAGCCGGACGTCGCCGCGCTGCGGTCCGGTTCCGTTCCGATCTTCGTCGGGGTCGGGGCCGCCTCCGGCGACGGCGTCCCCGCCCTGTCGGCCAAGGCGCTGGCCGACCGGCTCGGCACTGTGCCGCTGGTGTTCCCCGGCGACCATCAGGGCCTGGCGATGGACCCTCTCACCAGCGCCGACATCATCCGCAGGGCACTGGCCTGACCCTCATCAGCAGAAACGGAGCTCAGAGAATGACCGCACCGGCCAAGGGCAACCCCGCCAGCTACTTCCCCTCGATCGAGACCAGGTACGGACGTCCCGTCCAGGACTGGATCGACCTCATCAACACCTCATCCCTGACCAAGCACATGGAACTGGTCGCCTGGCTCAAGACCGAGCACGGCCTGGGCCACGGCCACGCCAACGCCCTGGTCGCCCACACCCTGGCCGGCCGCGCGTAGGCAGGCGGCCGGCTCGGCTCGCATGAACGCCGCACGCACATCCTTTGAGGGGTGGTCGAGCGCCGACTACGTTGATCCGACATGGGCCGAAGCCGTCCTCCCCGCCGTCTGGTCGTCGGATCGCTCACCGGTCGTCAGCTTCCACGAAGGGCCCGGGCGTCTGGTCGACGACGGCATGTTCCACGGCGGGGTGCTACGAACCAGCGACCGTGCCTACCTCAACCTGCGATGATCGCCGCTCCTCTGCGGACAATCACAGCTGTCGTCGGGAGCCGCGTCAGCTGCGGAGGAACCGATGCCGCTGGTGGCCCAGTAGAGGGTGGCCACGGCGAGCGTGTCGTCGACCTCGCTCGACCATCTAATGCGGTCCGGCCTCAGAACGGCTCGCGGCGGGGAGAGTCACGCGGAAGGCGGTACGGCCTGGCCGGCTATGGAGGGACACGGCTCCCCCATGGGCGAGGGTCACGGCCTTGACGATGGCCAGCCCGAGCCCGCTGCCGCCCAGGGCACGCGAGCGGCCCTTGTCGGCGCGGACGAACCGTTCGAACAGTTCCTGCTGGATCTCCTCGGGGATGCCCGGCCCGTCGTCGGTCACGGTCAGCTCCACCTCCTCTGACAGGACGCGCACGGATACCGTCACCGTGGTACCCCGAGGGGTGTGGAGGGCGGCGTTGCTGAGCAGGTTCACCACCACCTGGTACAGACGCGCGGCGTCGCCGATCACTGTCACCGGGTCTTCCGGCAGTTCCAGTCGCCAGAGGTGGTCGGGGGCCGAGACTCGGGCGTCGCCGGTCGCGTCAATCACCGCGCGGGTCAGATCCACCTCCTCGCGGGCCAGCGACCGTCCCGCGTCGATCCTGGCGAGCAACAGCAGGTCGTCGACGAGCGTGCCCATCCGTGCCGACTCGGCCTCGATCCGCTCCAAGGAGTGCCCCACCGCGGCCGGCAACTCGGCGGCATGGCGGCGAGCCAGCTCCGTGTGAGCCCGAATGGTGGCCAGAGGGGTTCGCAGTTCATGGCCGGCGTCGGCAGCAAAGGTCCGCATCCGCTGCTCGCTGGCGTGCCGCCGGGTGAGCGCATCAGCTACGTGCCCGAGCATCCGGTTGAAGGCCTCGCTCAGCCGGCCGATCTCCGTACGCTGGTCCTCAACCGGTACGCGGTCGGGCAGCGCCACCTCACCGCTGGACAACGGAAGCGTGCTGACCCGCTGCGCCGTGGCAGCCATCCGCTGCAGCGGCCGCAGGGACAGCCGCACCCACAGCGCGCCCGCCGTCCCCGCCGCGGCCATCACCACGGCGAACACCACCAACTCAGCCAGGATCAGCCGGTGCACCGTGGCCTCGACTCCCTCCATCGGGAGCCCGTCGATGAGCACGTCGCCGTCCTTGCCCCGGGTCGCCATGACCCGGTAGTCGTCCAGCTCGGACAGCTCCACGGCATGGCCGCGCCCGTCCACCGGTACGGCGGCCAAGGCGGCGACGTCCTGGGCGGAGAGACTGGGCTCGGCGTCGTCCGCGCTACGGGACCGGACCACGGCTGCGTTGATCACCTGGCCGTTCACCATGCGCACGCCAAGGGTGCCGATCGACTGACCACGGCTGTCGCCGCGCTCGCGCTCCTCCTCCCGGCGGTGCTCGAGTGTGACGGCGAACCGGCCGGCCGCCATGGACAACTGCTGGTCCAGCCGGTCCACCAGGAAGCGCTCCAGCTCGATCGAGGTGCCCACGCCGATCGTGGCGCAGGCCAGCGCGAGCAGGACCAGCACTCCGGCCATCAGCCGGCCGCGAAGGGTATGCGGCGTCATGATGGCTTGAGCACGTAACCCACGCCCCGCACCGTGTGGATCAGCGGCGTGCGCCCGGAGTCGATCTTCTTGCGCAGGTAGCTGATGTAGAGCTCCACCACGTGCGCCTGGCCGCCGAAGTCGTAGGACCAGACCTCGTCCAGGATCTGGGCCTTGCTGAGCACCCGGCGCGGATTACGCAGGAGGAGACGCAGCAGTTCGAACTCGGTCGGGGTGAGTTCCACCAGCTCCCCCGCGCGGGTCACCTCCCGGGCGTCCTCGTCCATGGTCAGGTCGCCGACGACCAGCCGGTTCCCCTCGGCGATCTGGGCCATGCCGGCTCGGCGCAGCAGGCCGCGCAACCGGGCGACGACCTCCGCGAGGCTGAACGGCTTGGTGACGTAATCGTCGCCGCCTGCCGTGATCCCGGCGATCCGGTCCTCCACCGCGTCCTTGGCGGTGAGGAACAGCACACACACCTGCGGCGCGTCGGCCCGCAGGCGACGCAGCACCTCCAGGCCGTCCAGGTCGGGCAGCATGATGTCGAGCAGCACCGCGTCCGGCCGGAAGTCACGGGCCACGTTCACGGCGACGGCACCACCGCCCGCGGTGCGGACCTGCCAGCCCTCCTCGCGCAGCACGGTGCCGAGCACCTCGGCGAGGTCGGGTTCGTCCTCGACGACGAGCACGCGAACGGGCGCGCCGTCGGCGCGGCGCAGTTCGGGAAGTTCACGGGCACTGGCTTGCATGGTGTCTATCAGGATCCCCCTGTTCGCTCTGCGGACCGTCTGTCTCACCTCTGAGAACCCTCTGAACGGCGGAGATATGCCTCGTTCAGAGGGAACAGAGAAGTTCGGCTGGCAGTGTGCTCGCGATGGAGAAGGAACTCCGCCCAAGGGGGACGATCGTGAGCATCGCTTCGGCCGGACGAGTCGCGACCGGGGCAGGGACAGGGACAGGGCGGCGCGGAGCCGTCCGCGCCCATCCCGCCGCCGTCCTGTCGGTCATCGCCGCAGGGGTGCCGGCCGTGCTGGTCCTGTGGTGGTGCGGTACCCCACGTGTCGCCGGCCTCGGGGACTGGCTCGGCGGGGCCGGCCGGATCACCGGTCTGCTGGCCGCATACGGGATCGCCGTGCTGCTCGCGCTGATGGCCAGGATCCCGCCGCTGGAGCGCGGCGTGGGCTCCGATCGCCTCGCCCGCTGGCACGCGATGGGCGGTCGCTACGTGGTCGCACTGGCGACGGCCCACACGCTGCTGATCATCTGGGGCTACGCCGTGGCGGACGGCACCGACGTGGCGAGCGAGACGGTGACGCTGAACCTGTCGTACCCCGACGTGCTCGCGGCCACGGTGGCCGTACTGCTCCTGGTGGGCGTGGGCATCGTCTCGGCACGCGCGATCCGGCCGCTCCTGCGCTACGAAACCTGGTTCCACCTGCACTTCTACACCTATCTGGCGGCATGGCTGGCCTTCGGGCACCAGTTGTCGACCGGCAGCGAGTTCGTCGGCTCGCCCGTCGCCCGCGCCGCCTGGTACGCCCTCTATCTCGGGGTCGCGGCCGTGCTCGCCTGGTACCGGTTCCTCACTCCGATCCGCCAGGCGCTGCGGCACCGGCTCAGGGTCGACCGGGTAGAGCCGGAGGCGCCGGGCGTCGTCTCCGTCTATCTCTCCGGCCGCCGCCTGGACAGGCTGAGGGCCGAGCCGGGTCAGTTCTTCCGATGGCGGTTCCTCACCAGGGATCTGTGGTGGTCAGCCAACCCGTACTCGCTGTCGGCCGTCCCCCAGCCCGACGAACTGCGCATCACCGTCAAGGACCTGGGAGACCAGAGCAGACGTCTCGCTCGCCTGCGACCGGGCACCTGGGTCGTCGCCGAAGGCCCCAGCGGCGCGTTCACCCCTGGCCGGCGGCGCCACGGGCGCAAGGTGCTGCTCGTGGCAGGCGGGGTCGGCATCACCCCGCTGCGTGCCCTGTTCGAGTCGATCCCCGCCGCGCCCGGCGATCTCACCCTCCTCTACCGCGCACGCAGCGAAGAGGATCTGGTGTTCCGTACGGAGCTGGCGGAGATCGCCGGCCGGCGTGAGGCGGCCCTGCACTATTGCGTCGGCCCGCGCGACCAGGTCGGAGATCCGTTCACGCCGGAGGTCCTGGCAAGGTTGGTGCCCGAGCTGGCGCGGCACGAGGTCTACGTGTGCGGCCCCACCGGGATGACCGGCGCGGCGGTATCCGCGCTGCGCGCCGCCGGAATACCGGATCGCCACATTCATCATGAGTCGTTCGAGTTCTGAGGAATCCCCATGCGCAGAGCGATGTTCGCCGTCCTCGTCACCGCCGTCGGCCTGGTGCTGCTCCTGTCGTTCAAGCCGCACGAGCTCACCACGGTGGCGTCGCCGCCGTCCGCCGTCTCCCAGGCCACCGCCCCGCCGTCGAGCGCCGGCGAGCCTCCCGCCGGCCGCCGGCAGAAGGACGTGGGCGACGACAGCGAGGACGAGAACGGGAAGGCAGACAGCGCTTCGATTCGCCGGCAGGATGTCACCGTCCCGCAGGTCAACGGCACCTGGACCGGGCCGGGCGCCGTCGCGGGCGCCACCGGCGGGGACAAGGTCGTCACGGGTGACGTCGCCACCACTCGCTGGGGGCCCGTGCAGATCGAGCTCGTCCTGGCCGGCGGCAAGATGGCCGGCATCCGGGTGCTCCAGGCCCCCGACGGCAATCATCGCGACGTCGCCATCAACAGCCAGGCGCTGCCGACGCTCAATGACGAGGCGCTGGCGGCAGGATCGGCCCAGATCGACGCTGTCTCCGGGGCCACGTACACCAGCGAGGGCTACGTCCAATCCTTGCAGAGCGCCCTGGACCGGGCCGGGCTGTGATGCGACACGTCGAGCACGTCATGGGCACGGTCTTCTCCTTCGACCTCCGCCCCCCGTTCGGCGACGGGCGGCACGCCGTCGCCGAGGCCGTCGCCTGGCTGCACCAGGTGGACGCCGTCTTCTCGACCTACCGCGCGGACAGCCCCGTCAGCCGCCTGGACGCAGGCGAGATCGGCCTGGACGACTGCCCGCCGCAAGTGGCCGACGTCCTCGAACTGTGCACGTCGGTGACGGAGGTGTCCGGCGGCTACTTCACCACCCGCCCCTCGGGCCACCTCGACCCGTCCGGTCTGGTCAAAGGATGGGCCATCGAGCAGGCGTCACGCATCCTCACCCGCTGCGGGGCCGTGAATCACTGCCTGAACGGCGGCGGAGACCTCCAGTGCGCTGGAAGACCCGCGCCCGACCGGCCGTGGCGGATCGCGGTCGCCCACCCGCTGTGCCCGGGGACGACCGCCACGGTGATCGCCGGAGACGACCTGGCCGTGGCGACCTCCGGCACGGCCGAACGCGGGCCGCACATCACCAACCCCCACACCGGCCGGCCCGCGCTGGACCTGGCTTCGATCACCCTCACCGGCACCGGCCTCACCATGGTCGACGCCTACGCCACCGCCGCCTTCGCGATGGGCACGGCGGCCCGGGCCTGGATCGAAGGGCTCTCCGGCGTAGAAGCGTTCGCCGTCACTCCAACCGGCGCCACCTGGCACACCTCCGGCTTCCCGGGCATGGCCACCTCCCGCATCGGCCGCGTCCGGTCCGGGCTCACCCCTTCCGGACGAGAAGGCGCCGGGTGGCGGCACGCGTCAGAGTGAGATCCGGAGCACTCACAGGAAAAGAGATGACGAAGACGCTCCCGATCCGCCCCCCTCATCGCCACCGCGATGGCGGTCGGCGCCACCGGTCTGCTGGCCGTACCGGCGCAAGCCACGCAGCAGGCGTTCACCCCCCACCGTTCCGGACCCGGTGGTCGGGCACCGCGCCCGGAGTGGCGTACGCATGAGATTGGGAAGTAACCACGAGTGGCTGCCACCCAGTTCGACCAGAGCTTCCCGCTCGCAGAGCCCAACGACGCCTACGCGCGGCACTTCATCGGCCAGAGCTACCTGGCCCCGTTGGCCGACGGCAGCGTCCCGGCCAGCAAGGGGAGCTTCGAGCCGGGCTGTCGCAACAACTGGCACATCTGGGGCGAAGGCCGACGCGTGGTTCTCCCACGTCGCCGTCATCACCCCCGGCGAGAACCTCGGCAACGAACGGCTCGAGCCCGTCACCGACGAGGCGTACGGCTCGCTGCCGAAGAACGGAACGAGCGCATGACCATCCTGAACGAGACCTACACCCTGTCTAACGGCGTCCAGATCCCCAGGCTCGGCCTCGGCACCTGGTTCATCGACGACGACAAGGCAGCCGGAGCCGTCCGCGAGGCGGTCGGGATCGGCTACCGCAACATCGACACCGCGCAGGCCTACGGCAACGAGCGCGGCGTCGGCGAGGGCGTGCGCACGGCGGGCGTACCCCGCGACGAGCTGTTCGTGTCCACGAAGCTGGCCGCGGAGATCAAGGACCACGACCGGGCTGTCGCCGCGATCGACGGCTCGCTGAAGAAGCTCGGGCTCGACTACGTCGACCTGATGTTGATCCACAGTCCGCAGCCGTGGGACGACTTCCGCGGCGACGACTACGCCGAGGGCAACCGGCAGGCCTGGCGCGCGCTCGAGGAGGCGCACAAGGCCGGCAGGATCCGCTCGATCGGCGTCTCGAACTTCCTGCAGCAGGACCTGGAGAGCCTCCTGCGGGGCGCGACCGTCACGCCGCACGTCAACCAGCTGCTGGTGCACGCCGGCAACACGCCCACCGAGCTCCTGGCGTACTGCGAGGACAGGCAGATCCTCGTCGAGGCCTACTCGCCCATCGCGCATGGCGAGATCCTGAAGAACGCCGAGCTGGTGGCGATGGCGGAGAAGTACGGCGTCACCGTCCCGCAGCTGTGCGTCCGCTACACGCTGCAGCTGGGCACCGTGTCCCTGCCCAAGACCTCCAACCCCGAGCACATGCGCTCCAACGCCGAGGTCGACTTCGAGATCTCCGAGGCGGACATGGGCGCCCTGAAGAACCTGCACGCCCGGGACTACGGCGACTCCAGCGTGTTCCCCGTCTACAGCGGTAGGTGACGGCCGCGTCAGGAAGAGGCCCCGGCCAGTCAGCGCTGGTCGGGGCCTCTCGCCGCTTCCGTGCGGCCTGGGCCCCGATGGCGTCGCCGCCCCGGCGAGCAGGATGCCCTGGTTGCCGTCTTCGGCCGCCGGCTCGACTTCCTGTCCGGCCCTGCTCAGATCCTCGTTCGTGCAGTGCACCCGCAAGCCGCCCACCCTCCGATCGCTCTACATCGGTTCGTCGCCTCTGCGCTTCTGCGTCGGGGACGCCAAGTCGCGAGGGCAGGCGCGGCGAGCGGGTCGCGTCCAGCGAGCCGGTGTTCGCGGCGTGTGCCATGAGAGGCTTCCATGCCCGCCGTAAATCGACTATCGTCGATTTTCGATGAATGAGACAAGGGGGCCTCTGCCGCGCGCCGAGGCTGAGGAGTATGCGAGCTGGTTCAAGGCCCTGGCCGACGCCACTCGGATTCAGATCGTGTCGCTGCTTGCGCGGAGGCGAGCGCCGATGAGCGTGGGCGAGATCGTGACCGCTTCCGGGGTAGGCCAGTCCACCGTCTCGCACCACCTGAAGATCCTGGCCGACGTGCGGTTCGTGCTGGTCGAGAGGCAAGGCACGTCGAGCCTGTACCGGATCAACGAAGCCTGCGTGAGCTGTTTCCCCACCGCCGCCGACGTGGTGATGGGCAACCCCGTGCCGGCCGCACCGGTCTGCGACTGAGGAGATCCCATGGCGCACGACGAGATCGTCGACCACTGCTCCGCCCTGGCCCGCACCGGCCACACGGTGGACGTGGTCATCTCCAACTGCGTGATCAACCTGTCCGACGACAAGGCGGCGGTGCTGGCCGAGGCGTACCGGGTGCTGCGGCCGGGCGGCCGGTTCGGCGGCAGCGACGTCGTCACCGCGCAGGCGCTCGACGAGCAGGCGCGACGGCGGGCCCAGCAGCGCATCGGCTGCGCCGCCGGATCGCTCACCGTGCAGGAGTACCGGGATCTGCTCGTCGCGGCCGGCTTCGTCGCCGTCGTGATCACGCTGACCGTCGATCACGGAGACGGCGTGCACTCGGCCATCGCCCAGGCCGTCAAGCCCGCCATCGGGCCCGGCCTGGAGATCCGGCCGATGCGCGAGGGCGACGCCGCCGAGGTGCTGGCCATCTACCAGGCCGGGCTCGACACCGGCCAGGCCAGCTTCGAGACCACCGCACCCAGCTGGGAGGGATTCACCGCGAGCCGGTTGCCGCATCTGCGGTACGTGGCGACCGACAGCGACTCCGGCGAAGTGCTCGGCTGGGTGGCCGCCTCGGCGGTGTCGTCCCGCCCGGTCTACGCCGGAGTGGTCGAGCACAGCATCTACGTCCACCCCGGCTGCCAGGCTCACGGCATCGGCCGGGCGCTGCTGGCGGCGTTCATCGCCGCCGCCGAGGACGCCGGCGTCTGGACGATCCAGTCCGGCGTCTTCCCCAAGAATGCCGCCAGCCTGGCCCTGCACCAGGGCCTCGGTTTCCGGGTGGTCGGCACCCGCGAGCGCATCGGCTGTCACCGCGGCCTCTGGCGGGACGTGCTGATGATCGAGCGCCGCAGCACCTCGACCGGGGTCTGAGTCGCCGCTCGGAACGGCGGTTCGCGGACCGCCGTTCGGCTGGAGCCGCGTTGCGCCCTTCGCCGTACGAGATCTCACCCAAGCTCCCCGACGTCTCATGGCTTCGATATGTGTCAATATAGAGAGACATCGATTTCGTACGGAGAAGACGTGGAACCTCTGGAGCTCTTGGAGTGCAGCCCGCCGCTGATGCGCGAGCCCCTGGACGCCGAGCAGGCGGCCGGGGTGGCGCGCGTGTTCAAGGCGCTGGGCGACCCCGTACGGCTGCGCATCCTGTCGATCGTGGCCAGCCGGGCCGGCGGCGAGGTGTGCGTGTGCGACATCACCGGCGCGTTCCAGCTGTCCCAGCCGACCATCAGCCACCACCTGAAGGTGCTCAAGGAGGTCGGCCTGCTGACCTCGGAGCGGCGTGCCTCCTGGGTGTACTACCGGCTGGTTCCCGAGACGCTGGGTGAGCTGTCGGCCCTGCTCGACGTGCCCGCGCCCGTCTGAGGAACAACGCGATGTCCTCTTCCACCTCACCGCCGGCCGCCGCGCCCGCGCAGGGCGTCATCGCCGGCCTGTCCACGCTCGACCGGTTCCTGCCAGTCTGGATCGTCGCGGCCATGGCCGCCGGACTGCTGCTCGGACGACTCGTCCCGGGGCTGAACACCGCGCTGGAAGCGGTGAAGATCGGCGACATCTCCCTGCCGATCGCGCTCGGACTGCTGCTGATGATGTACCCGGTGCTGGCCAAGGTCCGCTACGACCGTCTGGGCTCCGTCACCGGCGACCGCCGCCTGCTGCTCTCCTCCCTGGTGCTGAACTGGGTGCTCGGCCCGGCCGTCATGTTCGCGCTGGCCTGGGCCTTCCTGCCCGACCTGCCCGAGTACCGCACCGGCCTGATCATCGTCGGGCTCGCGCGGTGCATCGCCATGGTGCTCATCTGGAACGACCTGGCTTGCGGCGACCGCGAGGCCGCCGCCGTCCTGGTGGCGCTCAACTCGGTCTTCCAGGTGGTCGCGTTCGGCGCGCTGGGCTGGTTCTACCTGCAGGTGCTGCCCGGCTGGCTGGGCCTCGCGCAGTCCGCGCTGGAGGTCTCGGCCTGGGACATCGCCCAGTACGTGCTCATCTTCCTCGGCATCCCGCTGGCCGCCGGATATCTGTCCCGCAGGCTCGGCGAACGCGCCCGCGGCCGGGACTGGTACGAAAGCCGTTTCCTGCCACGCGTCGGCCCGCTGGCCCTGTACGGGCTGCTGTTCACCATCGTCATCCTGTTCGCCCTGCAAGGCGGCACGATCACCGCCCAGCCCGGCGACGTCGCGCGCATCGCGCTGCCGCTGCTGGCCTACTTCGCGCTCATGTGGGGCGGATCGTTCCTGGCCGGCAAGCTGATCGGCCTGGGCTACGAGCGCTCCACCACCCTGGCCTTCACCGCCGCCGGCAACAACTTCGAGCTGGCCATCGCGGTGGCGGTCGGCGTCTTCGGCGTTACCTCCGGCCAGGCTCTGGCCGGAGTGGTCGGCCCGCTCATCGAGGTTCCCGTCCTGGTCGCCCTGGTCTACGTCAGCCTGGCCGGCCGCCGCCTGTTCGCCAAGGAGCCCATGCATGCCTGACCAGCCCAGCGTCCTGTTCGTCTGCGTGCACAACGCCGGACGCTCCCAGATGGCCGCCGGCTGGCTCACCCACCTGGCAGGCGACCGCGTCGAGGTCCGCTCGGCCGGTTCCGCCCCGGCCGAGCAGGTCAACCCGGTCGCTGTCGAGGCCATGGCCGAGGTCGGCATCGACATCACCGCCGCCCGCCCCAAGGTCCTGTCCGTCGACGCGGTCCAAGCTTCCGACGTGGTCATCACGATGGGCTGCGGCGACGCCTGCCCGATCTTCCCCGGCAAGCGGTACGAGGACTGGAAGCTCAACGACCCCGCCGGCCAGGGCATCGACGCCGTCCGAGCCATCCGCGACGACATCCGCCTCCAAGTGGAGAAGTTGCTCGGCGAGTTGCTGCCTGGCTGACTCGCCTGCACTGAACGACGGCGAAGGCGGCCACGAGACGGATGGGGGCGTGGGCATGCCATGGCTCCGTTGGGGCAGGGGCCCTGGGTGAGGTCTCCTCACCCAGAGCCTCAGGACGGCCGGCCTCAAGCGGAGGCGGAGCGACGGAGGTGCCGAGCATGTGGCTGCACACCATCAGGTACGCATCGATCAGCGCCGTCATGTGCGCAAACCTCGGCTTGGGGGGAGCCGCGCCGGGTGCGGCGATCACGCCACATCAGCAGCCTGCGTGCACTGCGCCACCGCTCCAAGGGCATGTGGTGGATGTGTCCCTCGGGGAGATGGGATCCGGCATGGTGCGCCCTGGCCCCCCGTACGGCTCAGGGCCGCATGGCACGCGGATGAGACTGACGGCCACGCCTTCGAGCGTTCCCGCCGGCAAGGTCTCGCTGCGTGCGTACAACAAGGGGGTCCTCGCCCACGAGGTCGTCGTGCTGCCGCTCCCGGCGGGGCACGCGCCGGGACGGCGGGTGACCGGTTCGGACGGGCGCGTCAGCGAGGCGGGCAGCCTCGGCGAGGCGTCTCGTACGTGCGGGGCGGGCGCCGGGAACGGCATAGCTCCTGGATCCACGAGCTGGACCACGTTGACACTGCGACCGGGCCGATACGAGCTGCTGTGCAACTTCCCGGACCACTACTCGGCCGGCATGTACGCCGAACTCGACGTCACCGGTTA
>NZ_JBSFGJ010000015.1:0-57197 GCF_053596515.1 Nonomuraea sp. NPDC001684 | reverse complement strand
CCGCGGCGTACCCGCGAGCGCCCTGCGCCCGCCGCTCGCGCACGTCGTCCCGCAGCGTCAGCACCGCCTGCGCGACGGCCTTCGGGTCCTCCCAGGGCACGACGACGCCGCTGTCGTACCGCTCCACCAGCTCGACCGCGCGCGGCGACGGCGTCGTGATGACCGGGATGCCGTGCGCCATGTACTCCACGATCTTGGTGGGCATCGAGTGCCGGTAGTTGGGCTCGTCGTGCAGCAGCGACAGCCCGGCCAGCGCCCCGTCGAGCCGCTTGAGCGCCTCGTCGTTGGGCATGAAGTCACGCCACTCCAGCAGGCCGTCGGCGACGGCCTGGTTGAGCATCGGACGGCTCTGCGGATCGGCGTACCCGATCAGCTCCACCGTCACCCGGTACGGCTGCAGCAGCTTGGCCACCTCGACGGCCTCGAACACGCCGCGCGCCCGCGACAACCACCCGAGGTAGACCACCCGGTCGTCGCCCGGAGGCGTCACCGAGTCCGGCACCCAGGTCTCGTTCGGCACGATCAGATGGGCGTGCTTGAACCGGCCCGCGTAGGCGGTCTCGGCCAGCAGCAGGTGCATGTGCCGCTCGGCCGTGCCCTCCAGCATGCGCGCGAAGAAGCGCACCGGCGGGCGCAGGAACGAGGGCAGCCACGGCTTGAGCGACAACGTCGCCGGGGTGTCCTCGTGCACGTCCCAGACCACCGGCGGCCGGTTGCGCACGCCCCAGACCGCGAACAGCAGCTCCGGGTCGTGGATCAGGACCAGGTCGACCTTGTTCCGCATGCGCTTGAACAGCCGCCGGGCGGCCCAGACGGCCGCCACGCGTTTCCGCTGGGCGGCCCTGGGCAGATCGACGCCGTTGACCCATGGACGCGGTACGACCCCGTGCGCCGAGAAGGAGGCGGCATACGTGACCTCATGACCGGCATCCACGAGGGCACGGATCTGCCGATGCAGAATTCTCGCGTCCTCGGGGTTATGCACCACCGTCATGACGAGCACGTGCACTGCGCGCAGCCCTCCGTCGCTACAGCCGCTCGACGCGTTCACCCTCGGTGAGCACACCGCGGGTGTCCAGCACGAGCTTGGCCTTCGCCTCGACCATGGCCAGATCGAACGCGGCGTGCTGCTGCAGCAGCAGCGTCACGTCGGCGTTGACCACAGCCTCGGTCAGATCCTCTTCCCGTGGCACCGGAGTGCCGTCGACCGACCACTCCTTGACGTACGGATCGGCGAACGAGAGGTCGGCCCCCAGTTCCAGCAGCGCACGCGCCACAGGCAGAGCCGGAGTTTCCCGTTCGTCGGCGATATCCGGTTTGTACGTGACGCCGAGCATAACCACTCGGGCGCCGTTCACGGGCTTCTTGTGTCTGTTCAGCAGTCGCTGGACGCGCGCCACCACGTAGGACGGCATGCGCTCGTTGATCTCCTGGGCCAGCTCCACGAACCTGAACGGGTACCCGAGCTTGCGCACGGTGTAGGACAGGTACGAGGGGTCCACGGGGATGCAGTGACCGCCGACGCCCGGCCCCGGCAGGAACTTCTGGAAGCCGAACGGCTTGGTGGCCGCGGCCTCGATCGACTCCCACAGGTTGATGCCGAGCTCGTCGCAGAAGATCGCCATCTCGTTGACGAGGGCGATGTTGACGTGCCGGTAGGTGTTCTCCAGCAGCTTGGCCATCTCGGCCTCGCGGGTGCCGCTGACCGGCACCACCTGCTCGATGAACTGCTTGTAGAACGCCGTCGCCCGGTCGCGGCAGACCGGCGTGTAGCCGCCCACGACCTTCGGGGTGTTCTTGAGCCCGAACTTCGGGTTGCCCGGGTCGATGCGCTCGGGCGAGAAGGCCAGATGGAAGTCCACGCCGGCGGTCAGGCCCGACTGCTCCAGCAGCGGGCGGGCCACCTCGTCGGTGGTGCCGGGCCAGGTGGTGGATTCGAGCACGACGAGCGTGCCCTTGCTGAGGTTGCGGGCGACGGCCTTGGTCGCGCCCTCGACCGCGGACAGGTCGGGACGGTGGTCCTCGTCCAGCGGGGTGGGTACGCAGATGACGATCGTGTTGCTTCTGGCCAGCACGGACTCGTCCAGCGTCGCGCTGAATCCGTTCGCCAGCATGTGATCGAGGTCAGCGTCGGTCAGGTCATCGATGTAGGACTGCCCGGCGTTGAGCGCGTCGACCTTCCGGGGGTCGACGTCCACGCCGACGACCCGCAGCCCGGCGGCAACCGCTTCCTTCGCAAGCGGCATACCGACGTAGCCCAGGCCGATGACAGCCAAGTCGATTTCTGTCACAGCAGTGCCTTCGAGAGCCGGAAACAACACTTCATGGTCGCAAAGGTTATCTCAAGTCCACCTAGCTCACGCCTAATGCGACCGAACCCGTCACAACGTACAGGCAACGTGGAGGTCATCTTTCGGCAAGCGATCGGTATAGAGCTTGATAAGTCTCGGCAACGCGGCTCCAGGTCCGCTTCGCGGCGACTTCGGCGCGTCCGGCCTCGCCCATCTCCGCCCGTCTGGCCGGGTCCTCGCGCAGGCCGGCGATCGCCTTGGCCAGCTCGGCCGGGTCGCCGGCGGGCACCAGCAGACCGGCCCCGTCGGAGCCGACGAGCTCGGAGAGCGCGGGCAGATCGCTCAGCACCACCGGCTTGCCGAGCGCCATCGCCTCGACCGGCTTCAGCGGCGTGACGAGCCGGCAGACCCGCAGGTCCTCACGCGGGCAGGCGAAGATGTCGATGGCGTCCTGGGCCTGGAGCGCCTCGTCGGGGCCGACCCGGCCGGGCAGGACGGCGTCGCGCAGCCCCAGCTCCTCGACCAGGGCGAGCAGGTTCTCCCGCTCGGCGCCGTCGCCGACGATGAGCACCCGCACCGGCGTGCGGTCGTCGCGCAGCAGCGCGGCGGCGCGCAGCAGGGTCGCGAAGCCCTCGTAGGCCACGATGCTGGACACCGAGCCGACCACGATCTCACCGGGGGCGATGCCGTACGCGTCGCGGAACGAGGCGCCGTCGTAGTGAGCCGACAGCAGGGTGTCGTCGACGGCGTTGGGCGCCAGGTGGATGCGTTCCCTGGGCACGCCGCGCTCGACGATCTCGGTGGCCATCGTCTCGGCCAGCGTGACGACCGCGTCGGCCTCGCGCATGAGGAACGCCTCGCGCTCGCGCTGGAGCACGTGCCGCTGGCTGCCGACCCGGATGGGGTCGCGGGAGGCCCACGTCTCCTCCAGGAAGCCGCGCACCTCGTAGACGAACGGGGTGCCCGTCCGGTCGCGAACGGCGTGCGCGACCGAGCCGTTGCGGTGGTCGGTGGCGGCGTGCAGGACCTGCGGGCGCAGCTGCTCGACCAGCCGGGTGACGCCCTCGGCGCCCTTGACCATGCGGCCGCGCATCTCGAACGGCACCTCGCCGTGCCCGTCGGGCAGCAGGCGGTAGTACGGGATGCTGTCGATCTCCTCCTGCGCGGGCGCGTCGGCGTGCCCCTGGAGCATGGGCCAGCCCCAGCTCGTCACGACGTGCGGGTCGAGCCCGGCCGCCTTCTGGGAGGTGACGATCCGGTGGGTGCGCACGGTGTAACCGGCCTGCGTGTACGGCAGCGCGTTGGTGACCAGGTGCAGCACGCGGCCCTCGACGCGCCCGGCGACGGCGACCTTCGGTCCCGGCGGGATCGGGTCGGGGCTGATGGCGGCCAGCTCACCGCGGTAGTAGGCGGCCCTGCGCTTGACGAAGGGGTATTTGGTGTACGCGTCGAGCACTTCGGCGGCCTGGGAGACCCGGCCGGCGTCCCAGTGGGCCTTCGCCTCGTTCCACGGCGCCTTGATCATGCGCATGCCGAGCTTGCGGACCATGCGCCGGGCGCCACGGGCGGCCGGCCAGGCCACGCTGCCGACGATCGGGCGCAGCTTGGGCGGGAGCGCGTCGGCGGCGGCCTGCGCCACGCGGACGGGGTCGGACTTGACCTTGGTCACGACGACGCGGGAAACGATGACGGGGTGCTGGACGAAGCCTTTGAGAAGTCCCCCGACGCCGGCCCGGGCGGACTTCGCGGAAACCTTGGAGGAGTCTTGACGACTGGCGTCGGATGCCACGCTGGGACCGTACCATAGGCAGCGTTTTTTCCCTTCCGCTATGAAAGGCGAGGTCAATGAGGGAGAACCCCCTGGTCCTGCACGTTTTGGGTGCTCGTCCCAATTTCGTGAAAGCGGCCCCGGTGGTGCGTGCACTCGGTGAACTCGGCGTGCGGCAGGGCATCATCCACACCGGTCAGCACTACGACGCGCTGATGTCGGACGTCTTCTTCGCCGATCTCGGCCTGCCCGAGCCGGTGGCCAACCTGGCGGTGGGCTCCGGCACGCACGCCAGGCAGACCGCGGCCCTGCTCGTGGGCCTGGAGGACGTCTTCGTCGCCCAGGAGCCCGACCTCGTCGTGGTCTACGGCGACGTGAACTCGACGCTGGCCGCGATCCTGGTCGCCGCCAAGCTGGGCATCAGGACGGCGCACGTCGAGGCCGGGCTGCGCTCGTTCGACCGGGGCATGCCCGAGGAGGTCAACCGGGTCGTCACCGACGCGCTGGCCGACCTGCTGTTCGTCACCTCGCCCGAGGCCCTCGCCTATCTGGCCTCGGAGGGCGTGCCGCCCGCGAAGGTGCACCTGGTGGGCAACCCGATGATCGACAGCCTGTTCGCCGCGCTGCCCTCGCTGGACCCGGCGCCGGTGGTGGCGCGGCTCGGCCTGCCGGCCCGGTACGCCGTGGCGACCCTGCACCGCCCGGCCAACGTGGACACCGCCGAGGCCGCCAGGGAGCTGGTCGAGGCGGTGCTGGAGGTGTCGCGGCGGACGCCGGTCGTGGTGCCGGTGCACCCGCGCGGCAAGGCGCGGCTGGCCGAGGCCGGCCTGGTGGACGGCGACACGATCAAGGTCATCGAGCCGCTGGGTTATGTGGACTTCCTCTCACTCGTCCGGGGCGCGGCGCTGGTCGTCACCGACTCCGGCGGCGTGCAGGAGGAGACGACCATGCTGGGCGTCCCCTGCCTGACGCTGCGGCCCAACACCGAGCGGCCGATCACGATCACGCACGGCACGAACCGCCTGGTCACGCCCGCGCTGCTGCCCGCCGCGGCGGAGAAGGCGCTCGCCGACGGGGCCGCCACGCCGGCCGGCGAGCTGCCGGTGCTGTGGGACGGCAAGGCCGGTCCGCGCATCGCGACGGTGATCGCGGCGTGGCTGAAGGGCGACAACCTGGCCCCCGCTTCCCAGGCCAAACGCCCCGAATAGCGGCTGAATCCGCCGTACTATGACATACCTCCGCTGAGCGATAGGCGTATCACCATGGCCGAAAACCCTGAGCCCCCCGCGTTCCAGCGACTGGGACCCGTCAACTGGCTGCCCGAGGAGCGCAAGCTCATCGAGCGGTACGAGGCCGAGGTCAGGGAGCTGCGGCGGCGGCTGGAGATCGCCGAGGCCAAGGCCGCGTACGCCGGCTGGAAGCTGGAGGCCACCCAGGCCAAGCGCACGTTCAAGCTGGGCGAGGCCCTGGGCTCGAAGAGCCCGGGGAGGATCGTCGAGGCGGTCAGGTCGAAGGACAAGGCGCCCAAGCCGCCCATGCCGGTCACCGAGGCGGTCGAGCTCGCCAACCACCGCCCCCCGCTGGTCGAGGTGCCGACGGCGAAGTGGCCGCTCGGCCCGGTCAACCGGCCCGACCTCAAGGTGGCGGTCATCCTGGACGACTTCTCCAGGATGGCCTTCAGGTACGAGTGGGACCAGATCGAGTTCGGCCTCAAGGACTGGCCGGACATCTTCGCCGACAAGCGCCCCGACCTGCTGTTCTGCGAGTCCGCCTGGCACGGCAACCAGGGCCGCTGGCGCTACCAGATGACCGGCACGAACGCCCCCAAGGAGCCGCTGCGCGACCTGGTCGCCTGGTGCCGCGCCGAGGGCATCCCCACGGTCTTCTGGAACAAGGAGGACCCGCCGAACTTCGACTTCTTCATCGACACGGCCAAGCTGTTCGACCACGTGTTCACCTGCGACGGCGACATGGTGCCGAAGTACCGCGAGGTGCTCGGCCACGACCGGGTCGACGTGCTGCAGTTCGCCGCGCAGCCGCGGGTGCACAACCCGATCCAGCAGAAGCAGGGCCGTCTGCACGACGTGGTGTTCGCCGGCATGTACTTCCGCGACAAGCACCCCGAGCGGCGCGAGCAGATGGAGGTCGTCCTCGACCCGGTGCGCGAGCTGGGCCTGCACATCTTCGCCCGCAACGGCGAGGTGGACGAGAAGTACGCCTGGCCGGAGAAGTACCGCCCGCACATCGTGGGCGAGCTGCCCTACGACCAGATGCTGGCCGCGTACCGGATGTACAAGGTCTTCCTCAACGTCAACTCGGTGCTCGACTCGCCGACCATGTGCGCCCGCCGCGTCTTCGAGCTGTCGGCGTGCGCGACCCCGGTGGTGTCGGGGTGGTCGCGGGCGATCGAGGAGACGTTCGGCGAGCTGGTGCCGATCGCGCGCGAGCCGGTCGAGTCGTACAACCAGGTGCTGCACCTGATCAACAGCCCCGAGCTGCGGGCCAGGATGGGCCACCTGGCGATGCGGGAGGTCTTCGACAAGCACCTGTTCTCGCACCGGGTGGACCAGATCCTGCAGAACCTCGGCCAGGCGACCACGCCCCGGTCGCGCTCGATCTCGGTCGTGCTGCCCACCAACCGGGCCGCGCAGATCGAGCACGCGATCTCGTCGGTGGCCCGGCAGCTCCACCGGCCGCTGCAGCTCGTCATGGTCCTGCACGGGCTGGACATCGACCCGGTGGTGGTCGCCGACAAGGCCCGGATGGCCGGCATCACGGACGTCGTCGTCCTGCCCGCCGCCCCGGAGCTGACCCTCGGCGCCTGCATGAACCTGGGCATCGCCGCCGCCGAGGGCGACCTGATCGCCAAGATGGACGACGACAACCTCTACGGCGAGCACTACCTGTCGGACCTGGTGCGCGCGTTCGACTACTCCGACGCCGAGCTGGTCGGCAAGGGGGCGCACTACGCGTACTTCGAGGGCAGCAACACCACCATGCTCCGGCTGCCCGGCCTGGAGCACCGGTACTCCTTCCTCGTCCAGGGCGGCACGTTCCTCGGCAAGGCGGACATGTTCCGCTCGTACGGCTTCGCGGACATCACGCGGGGGGAGGACACCCAGCTGGTACGCCGGCTGAAGGAGGACTCCGTCAAGATCTACTCGGCCGACCGGTTCAACTTCGTCTACTGGCGCAGCGCCGACACCTCGATGCACACCTGGCAGGCCGACCACATCAAGCTGACCCGCAACGCGCAGTTCTCCTTCGTCGGCCGCCCGGACGACCACGTGCTCATCTGAGCCTCAGCGGGTGACGCGGGCCAGGTTCTGGTCGGCCAGGCGGGCGAGCTCGTACAGGCCGGCCGCCTTCACCTTCTCGCCGACGACGAGCATGCTCATGATCAGGTGGGCCCGCCTGATCACGACCGACCCGATCTGGGCGCGCTTGTCGCCGCCGGAGGCCGTCGTCAGGTACGCCCGCGACTCGTCGCCCCTGGCCGGCATGGCCAGCTTGGCGGTGCGGTAGGTCACGTCCGCGCCCTCGACGGTGGCCTTGTACAGGGCGCACTGCGGCGGCAGCGGCGCCGGCATGGACGCCGACGGCATCGACACGACGGCCTGCGTGATCGAGCCGCGCGCGGCGGAGAAGGCGATGACGGCGGCGGGCGCCCGGGCGACCTCCGGCTTGGCCGCGTCGAGCTGGGCGGCCCCGGCGCACTCCGGACGCTCCAGCTTGGCCTGCTGGATGGCGGCCAGCCCCTCCTGGGTGGACTTGAGCGAGCCGAACGCCCCCATCTCCGGCCCGTACGCGATGCGCATGCCCTTGGGCACGGGCAACAGGGCGGCGCGCAGCCGGGCCGCCTCCACCGCCGAGGAGGACGCGGCGGGCTGCGCCGACCCGGCGGCCTGATTGTCGGCCTCGCCGGCGGAACATCCGGCGACGACCATCATGCTCAGACATACCCCCGAAATAGCCTTAAGCACGAATTCTCCCCTTGCTCTAGCGGCTTTTTCGAAAACGCTAGAGGAAGGGCCGAGCAAGGAGCCGAGTAACGTCGCTATTCACGGAATTCGGCAGGTTCGCGAGGAATTTCAGGCTCGCGAGTGGTTTTGGGCTCGCGCGGGACTTCAGGCTCGCGAGAGGTTTTGGGTCCGCGCGGGGCGTCGGGTTCGGCGCCGTTCCGGCTTCCGCCGTCGAGCAGCGCCCTGGCCAGGCCGATCCCGGTGCCGCCGAGCGTGAGCGCCTTGGCCAGCAGCTCCTCCACGCCTTGGGCGCCGTTCAGCACCACCATGTGGTCCACGTTCCCGAACGCCTTCGCGCCCGCCTCGACGACCTCCGGCCAGCGCTCGGCGAGCTGCTGGGCGATGACGGCCTCCTGGTTCTCCTTCAGCGCCTCGGCCCGCGCCCTGATCGCCTCGGCCTCGGCCAGGCCCAGCGCCCTGGCCGCCTGCGCCTCGGCCAGCCCGCGCGCCTGGGCGGCCTGGGCCTCCGCCTCGCCCGCGATCTTGGTGGCCGCGCCGGCCGCCTCGCCGCGCAGCCGTACGGACTCGGCCTCGGCGGCGGCGGCCAGCTTGACCTGGCTCGCCTGGGCCCCGGCGCGCAGCTCGGTCTCCTGGGCCTCGGCCTGGGCCTGGGCGATCCGGGCGTCCCGGTCGGCCTGCGCGAGCGTGACGGTCTCGTACGCCTTGGCGTCGGCGGGCTTGCGCACCTGCGACTGGAGCCGCTGCTCGGCGAGCTGGGCCTCCAGCTCGGCCGCCCTGGTCTCCTGGACGACGACCTCCTGCCGGGCGGTGGCCTCCGACAGCGGCCCCGCCTGCCGGGTCGTGGCCTGCGCCCGGTCGATCTCGGCCTGGTAGGCCGCCCGCTTGAGCTGCGCGTCGCGCTGGGCGGCGGCCTTGTTGGCGGCGGCGATCTGCTCGGCCTCGGTGGCCTCCTGGTCGCGCTGGGCCTGGGCGATGCGGGCGACGGCGGCCACCCTGGCGGCGTGCGGCTTGCCGAGGTTGGCGATGTAGCCGGTCTCGTCGTCGATCTCCTGGATCTGCAGCGAGTCGACGATCAGCCCGAGCTTGCTCATCTCGTCGGCCGCCGAGGCCCTGGTCTCGCTGGTCAGGCGCTCGCGGTTGAGTATCAGGTCCTCGATGGTGAGGTTGCCGATGATCGAGCGCAGGTGCCCGGTGAACAGCTCGTGGATCGCGCTGGTCATGAAGTCCTGCTGATCGAGGAAGCGGCGGGCGGCGTTGGCGATCGAGGACAGGTCGTCGCCGACCTTGTAGATGACCACGCCACGGATGTGCACGGGGATGCCCTGCTGGGTGACGCAGGAGACCTGGAGGTTGGCCGCCCTGGTGTCCAGGCGCAGCCGCCGGGCGGCCTGGAAGCCGGGCAGCACGGCCGTGCCCTTGCCGGTAATGATCTTGAAGCCCAGGCTGTCGACGCCCTCGCCCCGGCGGCGCGCCCCCAGACCGGAGATGATCAGCGCCTCGTTGGGCTCGGCGACCCGCCAGACGGCTTTGAACAGCAGAATCACGATGACGACCGCGACGACCGCGGCTCCGGCGACGATGAAGACCTCGGGGGACAACCGGCCCTCCCTAGACGAGTGCTCTGGCCACGTAAACCGTCCGCGGGGGGAAGTAGTCCACCACGACCACGATGGTTCCGAGGCCGAACTCCTCGTCGGGCACGCTGGGGTGGGCGTAGAAGGCCTCCACCCCGCCCCTGACCGGGATCATGACCTCGCCGACGAGCCCTGGGCCGATCTTTCCGGTGACTCTGCCCTGCTTGCCGACCACCCTGCTCCCCCCGCTCGCTTGCATTCCGGACGCTACTCCAAACGGGCATTCGCGGTAATAGGCCACGCAAAATGTTTCTCGAACCGCTGCGCGCCCCTGTGGGGCTTTTGGCCGAAGTGCTGATGATCGCCCTCATGAGCAGGAATCCGCGCGACCTCGGGATGGATGTGCCCATTTCCCGCCGTGACTTGTTCGACGGGATTGCGGTGAGCGCTCTGGGCTGCTCGGCGGCGAAGGCCGTTGTCAACGCCGCGGAACCGGCCGGAGGGCTGCGCGGGGACACCGCGCAGGCGGTCGCGGTGCCGCACGCGCTGCGCGACGGCCGCTTCTGGCGGCACGCGGGCCCGCCCGAGCCCACCGGCGAGAGCTACGACCTCGTGATCGTGGGCGGCGGTCGCAGCGGTCTCAGCGCGGCGGCGGAGTGGCTGCGCCGGGAGCCGAGGGCCCGCGTGCTCGTGCTGGACAACCGCGACCCCGGCGAGCACGGCGGCCCTGCGGGGTTCGGCGCGGGGCCGGCTGTGCACGTGATGTGCGACAGGGAGAGCTTCGGCGCCGACACGCTGGTCCCGGCCGGCCGGCTGGAGGAGCTGCCGCTCGCCGCGCGGGCCGTCGACGACCTGCGCATGCTGCGCGACGACCCGCCCGACTGGTTCCCCGGGCTGTCGCAGGAGGACAAGCAGGAGCGCCTGGCCGGGCTGACCTACTCCCGGTTCCTGCTGGAGGTCTGCGGCGCGCATCCCGACGCGGAACGGTTCTGCCGGACGCTGCCGTGCGCCGAGCGCGCCTACGACGGCCGGGCGCTCGGGGCGGTGGACGCCTGGGCCGCCGGCTACCCGGGGTTCGGCGGCCTGGGGCTGGACAAGCCCTCGCGGTACGCCTCAGCGGCCGGGCCCGCGACCGGGAGCCCGCCCGGTGCCGCGCGGGCGGTGCTGCGGCCGTCCAGCCCGGTGGTCTCGGTCCGGCACGGGGACGCGTCCGTGGTGGTCGCGTACTTCGACGGGCATCGGGTCAGGACCGTCGGCGCGGAGTCGGTGATCATGGCCTGCTGGAGCGCGGACGTGCCGCACCTGGTGCCCGACCTGCCCGAGCAGCAGCGGCGGGCGTTGGGCCAGGCGGCTCGGCTGCCGGTCCTGGAGGCCACCGTCCGGCTGCGCGGCGGCCGGGCGCGGATCGGGCGCACCCGCTGGACGGGCGCGTTCTGGTGCCTGAGCGAGCCCGCGCCCGAGGGGTTGCGCCTGCTGGCCACGCCGTGCCGGTCGGAGCTCGGGCCCGTGGCGGGGGCGGCGGCGGGCCGGCGGGAGCTGATGGCGACGCCCTACGACCGGCTGGCGGACGGCGTGCGCGACCAGGTGGCCCGGCTGCTGGGCCCCCGGGCCGGCGTCGAGGCGGTCACCGTCCACCGCTGGGGGCACGGGCTGCCGGTGGCGTACTGCAGGCCCTGGCACCCCTTCTACCCCGACGGCCCCTTCCCCGCCGACGTCGCCCGCAGGCGGTTCGGCCGCATCGCCATCGCCGGGTCGGACACCGAACCGGCGGCCGGCGGCGACGCGGCCGTGGTGGCCGCGCACCGGGCCGTGCGCGAGCTCACCGCATGAGGCCCTGGCTGCGGGTCTTCCTCGGCGGGCTGGTCCTGTGGCTGGCCACGGTCGCCGTCACGGCCTGGACGGCCAACTCCAACCTGGTGCCGACCGTCGTGCTCTTCGGCAGCTTCCTGATCCCGGTGACGTTCGTGCTGTGGGCGCACGGGCGCGACCGCTCGCCGGTGGTCACGGTGGAGCTGCAGTTCCGGGCGTTCGTGGTCGGCGGCGTGCTCGGGGTGCTCGGCGCGTCGCTGCTGGAGAGCTGGCTGATCCGGCCCTCGTTCCTCATGTACGCGCTGGTCGGCCTGATCGAGGAGGGCGTGAAGCTGGCCGCGCTGATGTACGTCACCCGGCACGCGGTCCGGCGCTCGCCCAGGGACGGCGTGGTGCTCGGCGCGACGGTCGGCTTCGGCTTCGCCGCCTTCGAGAGCTCCGGCTACGCCTTCAACGCCCTGTTCACCGCCGACGGCCTGTCGCTGGCGCAGCTCGTCGAGACCGAGATCCTGCGGGGCATCCTGGCGCCGGTGGGCCACGGCCTGTGGACCGCGATACTCGGCGGCGTGCTGTTCGCCGCCCACGGACGCCTCACCGGGCACGTCGTGTGGTGCTACCTCGGCGTCTCGCTGCTGCACGCGCTGTGGGACTCGATGAGCGCCATCGCCATCGCGATCACGCTGGTGCTGACCGGGCGGCCGTGGCAGTTCGAGCTGCTGCGGATCGGCCGGGTGCCGCACGTGACCGAAGGGCAGGTGCACGTGTACACGCTGGTGAACTGGGCCGGACTCATCGTGATCTCGCTGGTCGCGCTGGGGTGGCTCTGGCGGGTGCTGCGCGCGGCCCGCCGGGAGGCCGAGATCATGCCCCAATAATCACGGTAATCATCCTGTTCCTCCCACTGCGCCGGAACCATAAACGATGCTAGTCTCCTGTGCGATCTTCCGGAGGTGTATTTACACAAGGTGTGGAAATGCCCCCGACTCGAGGTTGGGACATGGGCTCGCGAAACCGGTCAATTCGGTTCAAGATCTTTTTATTGCTGCTGCTACCCCTCCTGTCTCTCAGCGCGCTGTGGGGTTTCGTCCTCAACCTGACCATGGGCGACGCACAGTCACTCCTCCGGGCCGACACGCTCTACGAAACACTCGGCGTCACCTCCACCGACCTGGGCGTTCAGCTCCAGTCCGAACGGGTGCGCTCCGCCGAGGCGCTCACTACCCGTGAACTCACCGAGGTCCTGGGCGCGCAGCGGGCCCGTACGGACAAGGCGGCCGCCGACTTCGCGCACGCCGTCACCGAGGCGGGCGACGCGGTCGGCGACGACCTGCGGACGCCGCTCGACGCCCTGACCGCCCACCTCGACCGGCTCGGCTCCATCCGCGCCGACATCGACGGCGGCATCAGCTCCCGCCTGGCCGGCGTGGACGCCTACAACCAGGTGCTGGACGCCGTCTTCGCCCTCTACGACCACCTGATCTCCGTCTCCGACCTGACCGTCTTCCAGCAGGCCACCTCCCTGCACGCCATGGGCAGCGCCCGGGAGTACATCGCCAGGGAGCACGCCCTCATCGTCGGCGCGCTGGTGGACAAGCGGCTGACCGAGCCCGAGCGGGCCGCCTTCACCGAGTACGCGGCCTCCAGGAAGTTCCTGCACGCCCGCGGGCTGGCCGGGCTCGACGTGCCGCTGCGCAGGCCGTTCGAGCAGGTGTTCGCGTCCCAGCCGTTCCTGACCTTCTCCGCGTTGGAGTCCAGGGTCGTCAAGACCGGCTCGCCGCCCGCCGACGCCGAGGCGTGGAAGAGCGCGGTGGACCGGCTCACCACCGAACTGGACCGCGACAGCGCCGCCGCGGCCAAGACGCTGGCCGGCCGGACCTCGCGGGCCGCGACCGGCACGGTCGTCGAGATCGCCGTCGCGGGCGGCCTCGGGTTGATAGCCGTGCTCGCGTCGATCATCATCTCTGTACGCTTCGGTCGCCGCCTGGCGGGCGAGCTGTACGGGCTGCGCACCGCCGCGATCGAGCTGGCGGAGGTGCGCCTGCCCGACGTCGTGGACAGGCTGCGCAAGGGCGAGGACGTTGACGTGCGGAAGGAGGCCAGGGCCATCAGGGTGAGCGGATCGGCGGAGATCACCGACGTGGGCCGGGCCTTCGCGTCCGTGCAGCGCACGGCGGTGACGGCGGCCGTCGGGCAGGCCGCGCTGCGCCGCGGGGTCGGGCAGGTCTTCCTCAACCTCGCCAGGCGCAAGCAGGGCCTGCTGCACCGGCAGCTCGGGCTGCTCGACGGCATGCAGCGCCGCACGCACGACCCCGACCGGCTGGAGGAGCTCTTCCGCCTCGACCACCTGACCACCCGCATGCGGCGGCACGCCGAGAGCCTGATGATCCTGTCGGGCGCGCCTCCGGCGCGGGCCTGGCGCAGGCCGGTGCCGGTGATCGACATCGTCCGGGCCGCGGTCGCCGAGGTCGAGGACTACACGAGGGTCAACGTCGAGGCCATGCCGGTCAGCGCGTTCGACGGCGGCTCCGCGGCCGACCTCACGCACCTCGTGGCCGAGCTGATCGAGAACGCCACCATCTATTCACCGCCGGACACCGTGGTCCAGATCCGCGGCGACGTGGTCAGCAACGGCTACGCCATCGAGATCGAGGACAAGGGGCTCGGCCTGTCGGCCGTCGAGTACGCCGCGATCAACAAGCTGCTGTCCGCCCCGCCCGAGTTCGACCTGGCCGACAGCGACCGGCTGGGCCTGTTCGTGGTGGCCAGGCTGGCCGAACGCCACGGCCTCAAGGTCCAGCTCCGCCGCTCGCCCTACGGCGGCACCGCGGCCATCGTGCTCGTGCCGCGCTCGCTGGTCGCCGACCAGGCCGCGCTGACCTCAGGCGACGACGACGGCCGGCCGGCGGAGCCGCCGAGCCGGACGAAGAAGGCCCTCGCGGTGGTCACCTCGGGCACCCACGCCGGACTGCCCAGGCGCGTGCGCCAGGCGAACCTGGCGCCGCAGCTGAAGGAAGAACCGCCGGAGCCGGAGCCGCAGGCCGAACGCTCTCCCGACGAGGTACGCGATCTGTTCTCCGCGTTCCAGCGGGGAACCCAACGTGCCCGAGAAGAAGCCTCCGAGGAGGAGCCCATGAGCAAGGGGGACGCATGACTGCGCAAACCACCAACACCGGTGAGCTGAACTGGCTGCTCGACGACCTGGCAGGCAGGGTCGCCGCCGTCCGCCAGGCGGTCATCCTTTCCACCGACGGCCTGGCCGTCGGGTACTCCAAGGGATTGACCCGCGAGGACGCCGAGCACCTGTCGGCCGTGGCCGCTGGCTTCCAGAGCCTGGCCCGCGGCACCGGGCGCCATTTCGGCGGCGGCGACGTGCGCCAGACCATCGTGGAGATGGAGAGCGCGTTCCTGTTCGTCACCGCGGCCGGCCAGGGCACCTGCCTGGCCGTGATCGCCGAGGCGAACGTCGACGTCGGGCACATCGCGTACGAGATGGCGATGCTGGTCAAGCGGGTGGGCCAGCACATCACCACCAACCCGCGCGCGGGAACGGCATGACCGACGCCCCCCGCTGGTACGACGAGGAGGCCGGGCCCGTCGTCCGGCCCTTCGCCCTCATCCGAGGCCGGACGCGCTCGTCGGGAGACGCCTTCGACCTCGTCGCGTCCGTGCGCGCGCTCGCCGACCAGGCGGACGACCTCGGGCCGGAACAGCAGCTCATCCTGCGGGCGGCGCGGAGCCCGATCTCGGTGGCCGACCTGGCCGTCGAGCTCGACCTGCCCGTAGGCGTCGTCCGGGTGCTGCTCGGCGACATGCGTGACCACGGCCTCATCTCGGTGACGTCGCCCTCGGCAACGGGGTCGCGTTCGAATGAGCGCATTCTCAAGGAAGTGATCAATGGACTCCGTGCTCTCTGAGGACCCCGTCGCGCTGAAGATCCTCATCGCGGGCGGGTTCGGCGTCGGCAAGACCACCCTGGTCGGGTCGATCAGCGAGATCAAGCCGCTGCGCACGGAAGAGGTGCTCTCCGACCGCGGGATCGGGGTCGACGACCTCGACGGCGTGGAGGCCAAGACCACCACCACCGTGGCGATGGACTTCGGCCGCATCACGATCCGCGACGGACTGGTCGTCTACCTGTTCGGCACCCCCGGCCAGGAACGGTTCTGGTTCATGTGGGACGAGCTGTCCTACGGCGCGCTGGGCGCGGTCGTCATCGCCGACACCCGGCGGCTGACCGACTGCTTCCCGTCGGTGGACTACTTCGAGCAGCGCGGCACGCCGTTCGTGGTGGCCGTCAACTGCTTCGACGGCGCGTCCCAGCACAGCGTGGACGACGTGCGCATCGCGCTCGACCTCGACGACGACGTCCCCGTGATGCTGTGCGACGTGCGGCGCAGGGCCTCGGCCAAGGAAGTGATGATCACCCTGGTCGAGCACTCCCTGCGGACGCTCACCGCCGCCAACTAGGACGCGCGGCCCGTCGCGAACCCGGGCGGGCGCGGCCCGCCGCCGGGCTAGAGCGCGCGCAGCCCGTTGATCACCTCGCGGAGCAGGCTCTCCGTCGGGGTGGCGGTCTTGTCGCGCGGCGGGCGCACGTCGATCAGGTCGTACTCCAGCAGGTCGCCGAGCAGCACCCGGATCACGCCCACGGGCAGCCCGAGCTCCGAGGCGACCTCGGCGACGGGCCTGGAGTGACCGGACAGGCAGCTCATCAGCCGCCGGTGCTGGCCGCTCAGCTCGGCCTTGGCCGGCGCGGGCCGTCCCGTCGAGACGACGGTCGCCAGCAGATCGAGGGCCGGGGACGAGGGCCTGGTGCGCCCCCGCGCCACGGCGTACGGCCGGACGACGGGCCCGGCCTCCTCGTCAACCCACTCGTGCTCGCCGCTCACGCTCGGGAACCCCCATCCTGGTCGCTTTCCTGCCGCCCCCGCTGCCATCCGGACTGGAGTGAGGAGAGCAGCGCCCTGGTCTCCTCAGGAGAACGCTCGTCGGCCACGGGCGCCACGGGCGCCGATGGCGTCGGCGCGGCCAGGGGCGCCTGCCTGAGCCGCTGCCGCTGCGGCAGGCCCGTCTGCCGGTCGCGGCGGGGCAGGTCCTGTCCCTCGCCCGGCGCGGGCCCCGCGCGCTTGCTCGTGCGCACCCGGCGCGGCAGCTCGCCCGGCCCGGTCGCCTCCCCCGCGTCGACCGGCCGCTCGGACCGGAGGACGGAGACGGACACGGGCTCGAACTCCATCGGCCGCACCGGCGTCGCCATGGGCTCGACCAGCGATCCCGGCACGAGCACGATGGCGGTCGTGCCGCCGTACGGGGACAGCTTCAGCGTCACCTTGATGCCGTGCCGGGCGGCCAGCATGCCGACCACCGCGAACCCCAGCCGCTCGGTCTGCGCGGGGTCGAACTCGGGCGGGCTGGCCAGCCGGTCGTTGATGGACTTGCGGGTCTCCTCGTCCATGCCGAGGCCGCGGTCCTCGATCTCGACCGCGAAGCCCCTGCCGACCATCTCGCCGCGCACCGAGACCTCGTTGGCGGGCGAGGAGAACGACGTCGCGTTCTCGATCAGCTCGGCGAACAGGTGCATGAGGTCGGCCACGGCCGAGCCGGACACGCCGCACTCGGGCATCGGGTAGACCCGGACCCGGGTGTACTCCTCGACCTGGGCGGCGGCGCCGCTCAGCACGTCCTCGACCGGGATGACGCCGCGCCACCTGCGGCCCGCCGTGCCGCCCGAGAGCAGCACCAGGCCCTCGGCGTGGCGGCGCATGCGGGTGGTCAGGTGGTCGAGCCGGAACAGGCGCTCCAGGGCCTCGGGCTCCTCGGTCTGGTGCTGCATCTCGTCCAGCATCCTGAGCTGGCGCTGGAGCAGCGACTGGCTGCGCCTGGCCAGGTTCCGCAGCGCCTCGGACACGCCCTCGCGCAGCCTGGCCTGCTCGACGGCGGCGTCCACGGCGGTGCTCTGCACGCTGTCGAAGGCTGCGGCGAGGTCGGCGACCTCGCTGGTGGCGTTGTCGCCGACCTTGATGGGCGGCGCCTCGGCGTCGATGTCCACCCGCTCGCCGGTACGCAGCTTCGTCACCACGTCGGGCAGCCTGACCTCGGCCAGGTCCAGCGCCGTACGGCGGAGGGTGGCCAGCTCCCTGGTGATCCTGCGGCCCACCCGGACGGAGATGAAGATCGAGAAGGCCACCGCGATGAGCCCCAGCGCGCCCGCGATCGCGGCCCTGACCACGATGACCACGCCGGCCGGCTGCATCCGGCCCAGCAGCTTGTCCCCGGTGTCCCAGACGGCCTCGCTGTACTCCTTGAGCACCTGGTCGGCGATGCCGCGCCAGAGATCCATGTCGGCCGGCTGGCCGGCGACGAAGCTCCGCAGGAGGCTCTCCATGGTGATGTACCTGGAGGAGTAGAACAGCTTCTCGAACGGCGCCCGCAGCTCGGTGTCGAGGTTGGCCAGCGCCTTGGGGAACAGGAACGTGCGGGTGCCGTCGATGCCGGCCAGCAGGTGCACGTCGTGCATCGAGGGGCGGCCGTTGGAGGCGACGACCAGGGCGTTCTCGCGGCTGAGCAGCTCGCGCACCTCGTCGGCCGCGATCAGGCCGTGGGCCTGGAGGGACAGTTCGAGGTCGGTGCTGACGGTCAGCCTGGAGTACAGCAGGTGGACCTCGTCGGAGACCTTGGCGTACTCGGTGACCAGGTTGCCGGGGGTGATCCTGCGCTCGTCGACCTTGCGCCGGACCTCCGGCAGCCGGTCGACGGTGTCCAGGACGACCTGGAACTGCTTCCTCATGTCGTCGGTCATCGCCGACTGGGCGTCCTCCGACAGGCCCTGCTCGCGCAGGGTCTTCCTGCTGGCGTCCACCTTGGCGCGGGCCTTGGACAGGGCCGCCTGCTCGGTCGCCGTGCCCGCGAGGCGTTCGGCGGAGGCCAGGCGTTCGGTCTGGAGGCTGGAGACCAGGCCATCGGCGTTGTTGATCACACTCGACCAGATCGCATCGATCTTGAAGAGGTTCAGCGCCTCACCCGTGGTCGTGCTCGCGGCGAAGCCCCAGAGCGCGATCAGGGAGATCAAGGGGATGACGAGCAGCGTCGAGATCTTGAATCGGATGGATCTGCCCGATGCCATGACACCTGCTCCCGCATAGAAGATCGCGGGAGAGAATAGCATCGAAACGGACGAGATTAAGATCGACTAGCGATAAATCTGTGATATGTCGGGAAATTTGCGTCTACTGGGTGCTTCGGGGCACGGGCCGGCGACCACGTCAGCCACAGCGCCCACGCCGCCAGCAGGCCGAGCAACGACACCTCGGCGCCCAGCAGCAGCCGCTCGACCAGGCCGATCATGACCCGCTCCCCCGGCAGGGCCACGTACGTGATCGCCAGCAGCCCGAACCCGCCCGCCAGCGCCACCCACTCCACGGCCCGCGCGACGGGCTTCCAGTGGACGTCCGCGGTCAGCCTGGGCACCAGCAGCGCCCCGGCGGCCGGCAGGCTCACGAACGCCGCGATCGACACGTACCGGTGAACCTGGGCCGCGACGTCGAGATCGAGACCGAGAGGGACGGTCGGGATGACCGCCACCACGACCAGCGCCGCCGACCACACCATGAGCAACTTCTCCGGCAGCCCCCGGACCGGCGCCCCCATCCTCCGCAGCGCGGTCAGCAGCGCGAGCGACCCGAGCCCGAGCACCGCCATCGCGACCTCCGTGACGCCCCCGCGGTCGGTCACGGCGTACTCGCTGATGGTCACGTTCATGGGGTCGAGGTAGGGGTCGGGCCCGAAGTGGCCGACCAGGATCGCGACCACCGAGAACACGATCGATGCACAGGCGATCAGGGGGTAGAGCCTCGTCGGGGTCATGAGGGCCCTCAGACTCACGCTCCAGGGCGCTCTCGCGACTCTCACTCTGCTGTTCGGCACTGCGGTCATGTGCCCAACTCTCGCGCCCACAGGCGTGCCGGCACATCCGGTGGCACCCCCGAGCCGTCCCTGAGTCGACCCCTGAGTCCCCCTCCCCTGCCCCCCGGGTGGACGGTGTCCCTCAGTCGGAGGCGACGAACAGGCGGAGCACGCGATCGGGACGGCCGACGGGCGTCCAGGAATCATCGAATCCATCGTATTGAAATACGCTCATGTCCCGAGCCACTCGGAAAACGGTGTCGTCCGTGACCGCGCAGGACGCACTGTGCTCCCCGATGCGCTGCCAGTTTCCGGCTGCGTCCTGGAATTGATATACGCCACTGAAGTCGGCGGCGGTGGCGAACAGCCCGAAACCTCCGGCGAAGATTTGCAGGACACCTCGGGGAGGGGCGCCGAGGTTGTCCCAGGCGGTTCCGGAGCCGGTGTATCTGAACACCGTGTTGTTGAGCGGGTCCGTACGGTAAACCGTATCCGCGATCGCGTATGCGCCGCCTTTGGGGCCGATGCGTTCCCAGTCGTTCGGATTGCCGCTGTAGAGGAAGGTGTCACCCTGGAAGTCGGGCATCTGGGCCACGACGCTGAACCCACCGACCGCCAGGAAGCCGGAGTCTCCGACCTTGCTCCACAGCGGCGTGTCGCCCTCGAAGCCGTCGAACTGGAGTATCCGGCTGCCGTCCCGAGGCGTCTTGTAGACGGTGTTGTCGGAGACGGCGTAGGTCGCTCCGATCTCGCCGACGGAGAACCAGTCGAAAGGGGTGCCGCTGTAGCCGAACGCGGTGCCCGTCTCGTCGCCGGCGCCCTCGACGAGGGTTCCCCACCCGCCGCCGAAAGGCCCATTGACGGTGACCGGTCCTCTGATCTTGGTCCAGGAAGTGCCGGAGCCGTCGTATCGGAAGACGCCGTTGATATCGTCCGCGGCGTCGATGGTCACGGCATTGAGAGTGAGGGCCACGGATCTCTCCGTTTCTCGCAGGAAGGACACCCGTGGTTCCAGGTATCTCGCTGATCGCAGCATCGCTTCGCACGTCCGCGACCAGCAACTCCGACACGCATCGGATTTCTAATGACTTGTCCACCGCGAGGCTTTTTTCGCCCAATAACAAGAGCCCTCAGTCGAGCACGTGGGACGTGGCCCTGGCGTAGCGGGCGCGGATCTCCGGGACGGCCGGGGCGTCGTAGGTCTCGGTGTCCTCGGTCCGCCAGTCGGGGGTCGTGAGGAGGCCGGCGGCCTGGCGGGCGGCGCCGTCGGCGACGTACTCGCCGGGCGGCGGCACCGCGATCGGCACGCCGAAGACGGTCGGCGCGACGCGGCGTACGGCCTCCGAGCGGGCCGCGCCGCCGATCAGCAGCACCCGCTCCGGGCGGGTGCCGAGCGCGTCGAGGGCGTCGGCGAGGCCGCACAGCATGCCCTCGACGGCCGCGCGGGCCAGGTGGGCCGGGGTCGAGGTGGCCAGCGTGAGCCCGAGGACCGAGCCGGTCGCGGTGGGCCGGTTGGGGGTGCGCTCCCCCTCCAGGTACGGCACCAGCGTCAGGCCGCCGGCCCCCGCCGGGGCCCGGAGCGCGAGGTCGCTCAGCTCGTCGAGGCCGACCCCGGCCAGCCCGGCGGCGGCGTCGAGGACCCGGGCGGCGTTCAGCGTGCACACCAGCGGCAGGAAACGCCCGGTGGCGTCGGCGAACCCGGCGACCGCGCCGGTGGGGTCGGCACTGGGCGTCTCCGCGACCGCGAACACCGTCCCGGACGTGCCGAGCGAGACCACCACGTCACCCGGCCCGGCCCCGACGCCGAGGGCGGCCGCCATGTTGTCGCCCGTGCCCGGCGCGAGCAGCGGCCCGGCCGACGCCGGGTCGCCCGCGCGGTCGGCGGGCCCCAGCACCCGGGGCAGCAGCGGGACGGCGCCGAAGGCGGCCTTGAGCAGGTCGGTGCGGTAGGCGCCGGTGGCCGGGGACCAGTAGCCGGTGCCCGAGGCGTCGCCCCGGTCGGTGGTGAGCAGGTCGAGCGGCGGCGGGGGCGCGTCGTGCCAGGCCGCGAGATCGAAGCCCGAGCCCGAGCCGCCCCGAGGACCCGAGCCGCCGTCCCGGCCGGAGCCGTTGCCGGGCCCGGAGCCGTTGCCGGGCCCGGAGCCACCGCCCCGCCCGGAGCCGTCGCCCAGGGCGAGCGCGCCCGCCAGGCGCCAGGTCAGCCAGTCGTGCGGCAGGCAGACCGCCGCCGTGCGGCGGGCGTTGTCCGGCTCGTGCTCGGCCAGCCATCGCAGCTTGGCCACGGTGAACGCGGCGACGGGCACCGAGCCGACCGCGTCGGCCCAGGCCCCCGGCCCGCCCAGCTCCGCCACCAGGTCGGCGGCGGCCCGGGCGGAGCGGGTGTCGTTCCAGAGCAGGGCGTCGCGCACGACCTCGCCCGCCTCGTCGAGGCAGACCATGCCGTGCTGCTGCCCGGCCACGCTGATGGCGGCGACGTCGGCGAGCCCGCCGGCCTCCTCGATCGCCCGCAGCAGCGCGGTCCACCAGTGGGAGGGGTGGATCTCGGTGCCGGCCGGATGGGCGGCGCGGCCCTGCCTGACCAGCGCGCCCGTCTCGGCCTCGCGAATGACGACCTTGCAGCTCTGCGTGGAGGAATCGACCCCAGCGACCAGCGTCACCCGAACTCCTTATGCGTGTCCCGCGCGAGATGGTTGAGATGGTATCCCCGCTCGGGAGCGACGTTCAGGGGCAATTCGGGTGATTCACAGCCCCGAGGGGTCGCGGCCGACGCTGATCTCCTCCGCGATCTTGCGGATCTCCGCCACCTCGAGACCTGGGGCCTTGGGCAGGTGGCGCAGCAACGCCTCCATGACGACGGGCACGGGCTGGCCCGCCATCAGCCCGGCGATGCCGTGGACCGTCCGGAACAGTGCCTCTTCGGTGTGGTGCATCGGCAATCCCCTCGTTCGGCTACCGGGAGAGGCTACGGCCTGGCCATGACAGTTCGCTCGCTACCGCTCCAGCGTGTCCCGCACAGCCGGGCGTTCCACCGTTCCCGCGCACCCCGCACAGCCGGGCGGTCTACCGTTCCAGCGCGCCCCGGACGGCGGAGCAGATCGCGCCGAGCTCGCGGACCTGCTCGCGGGTGAGGACGTCGAACAGGCTCCTGCGCACCTCCTCCACGTGACCGGGAGCGGTGGCGGCCAGTGTGGCGAACCCCTCGTCCGTCAGGACGGCGATGTTGCCCCTGCCGTCGGCCGGGCAGCGCTCACGGCGCACCCAGCCGCGCTCCTCCAGGCGGGCGACGGCGTGCGACAGGCGGCTCTGGGAGCTCTGGGCCCTGGCGGCCAGCTCGCTCATGCGCATCGACCGGTCCGGCGCCTCCGACAGGGCCACCAGGATCATGTAGTACGTGTGCGGCATGCCCGCCTCGCGCTGGAGCTGCCGGTCCAGCGCCTCGTTGATGAGCTGACCGGCGGCCAGGAAGTCACGCCAGGTCTGCTGCTCGTCCGGATCCAGCCATCGAGTCACCCTCTCATTTTAGTTGAACTCTCATATACTCTGGCCGGGAGAAACAGGTGAAAGGGGACGACCATGCCGGTCCACAGGCTCAACCACGCGGTCCTCTACGTCCGTGACGTGGAGCGCAGCGTGGCCTTCTACCGGGAGGCGCTCGGATTCGAGGTGGTCATGGGCATGCGCGGCGCCGCGTTCCTCCAGGCCCCCGGCTCCAGCAACGACCACGACCTCGGGTTGTTCGAGATCGGCGCGGGCGCCGGCTCCTCGCCCGCCGGACGCACCGCCGTCGGGCTCTACCACCTGGCGTGGGAGGTCGACACGCTCGACGAGCTGGAGCGCATCGCGGTCACCCTGAGCGAGCTCGGCTCCCTCGTCGGCGCCTCCGACCACGGGACGACCAAGGCGCTGTACGCCAAGGACCCCGACGGGCTGGAGTTCGAGGTCTCCTGGCTCGTGCCCGCCGCGCTGATCACGGAGGAGACCCTGGCCGCCCGGTCCGCCATCCGCCCGCTCGACCTGGCCGCCGACAAGGAGCGGTACGGCGCGCAGACCCGGGGCGGGGTAGGGGTGTCGATCCCGGCCTGAAGGTACCGTGGCAGGTATCCGACCGATTTGTTCCGGAGAGGGTCATGCCAAACGATCCGGATCACGTCCTCGACGCCATCGACGGCGTCGTGGACGAATGGGAGACGCTCAGCGCGGACGCCATGCGCTGGGCGCCTCCCGAGCACAAGTCGCCCGACCTGCTGGACGAGGCGACGGAGATCCTCAGGCCGCTGGCCGAGGCGCTCTCCGAGGTTCTGCGGCCGCTCGGCGACTCCATCAACCGCGCACTCGAACGACTCACCGACGACGACTGACCGGGCCGCCGCCGCCGCGCGTGCCGGGTGGACGCAGTCGGGTTGTCCCGCGCGTGCTCGGCTTGCCGTCTCCGCCTCCGTCGGCGTCGGCGTCGGCGTGGCGTGGCGTGGCGTTTCGCGGCCCCTCAGTCCGTTCGGCGACGGCGGGTGCGGCGGGGGTAGGCCTTGGCCGTCTCGGCCAGCCGGGCCGAGTGCTCGGCCTGCCGGCGCCAGTGGCCGTACGCGTCGCCGCGCTGGGCCAGCCGGTCGAGCTCCCGCATGGTCGCGAGCGGGATGAACGCGGGCTCGGCGTCCCGCCAGGGCGTGCCGGGCAGCGGCATGAACGTGTGCGTGTGGATGCGGGCGCCCAGCTCGGCCAGGTCGCCGGCCAGCACGAGCGACTGGCGCTGGTCCTCCTCCGACTCCCCCGGCATGCCGAAGATGAAGTCGACGTTCGGCCTGAAGCCGTGCTCGACGGCGATCCGGACGGCGTCGCGCACGGGCGAGGTGCCGTGCCCCCGGCCAGAGGCGGCCAGCACCCGGTCGGACCCCGACTGGGCGCCGATGATCAGGTTGTCGTTGGCGACGTACCGCTTGAGCAGCCGCATGGCCTCCGGCGTGACGTGCTCGGGCCGCACCTCCGAGGGAAAGCTGCCGAAGAACACCCGGCCGTGCGGCGGCAGCTCCTCCTTGACCCCGGCCAGCAGCTCCTCCACCGCGCCGAGATCGGGGTCGGGACCCGGCGAGCCGTAGGAGAGCGAGGTCGGCGTGATGAACCGCACGTCCCGCAGCCCCTGCTCGACCATGCCCTTGACGTGCTCGCGCACACTGGCCACCGACCGGTGGCGGAACTGGCCGCCGAACATGAACGGCGTCTGGCAGAACCGGCAGGTGTACCGGCAGCCCCGGGTGATCTCGATCGGCCCCTTACGCCCCAGGAACGACGGGAACGCGTCGAGCGGGAGCTGCGGGGCCGGGCGCGTCCTGAGCGCGACGCCGTCGGCGTCCTTGACCGCGAGGCCCGGCACGGTCGTCAGCGGCTCGTCCCGCCGCAGCGCCTCGACCAGGGCGATGATCGTGGACTCGCCCTCGCCGATCGCGGCCAGGTCCCAGCCGGCGTCGAGGACCTGCTGCGGCTCGGCGGTGGCGTGCACGCCGCCGGCGATGTGCAGCCCCCGGCCGTCGCTGAGCGACCTGACGGCGGCCAGCTCGGCGGCCATGGCCTCGGCGTCCGGGGAGTAGAACGACCAGAGCACGAGCACCCGGTCGGCCCGGCTCGCCGCGATGTGGGCCGCCGTCTCCTCCGGGGTGACGCCCAGCAGCTGCCGGTGCTCCACGCCCGAGGTCTCCAGGGCGGCGAGCACCGCGTGCACGCCGTACGTCACGGCCTTGCGGTAACGGACCACCACATCCACTGCCAGCGCCACGACCGGCAGCGTAGCTCAGGCGGAGGCCAGCCGCATGGGACGCAGCGCGCCGGTGAGCTTGGCCAGCTCGGCGAGCATGGCGTCGGCGGCGGCGATCATGATGTCGTTGGGCGCCACGGTGCCGTCCTCGGCGATGAACTGCTGGTAGAAGGGGATGTTGACGGCCTCGACCACGGGGATCATCTTCAGCGTGCTGACGACCTGGCGCAGGCCGTTCACCGCCCGGGTGCCGCCGGAGATCCCGCCGTAGCTGACGAACCCCGCCGCCTTGTGCTGCCACTCGTGGTGCAGGTAGTCCAGGGCGTTCTTCAGCACGGCCGTGAAGCTGTGGTTGTACTCGGGGGTCACGAACACGAAGGCGTCGCCCCGCTCGACGGTGGCGCTCCACTCCTTGGTGTGGGCGTTCACGTACTGCTTGAGCTTGGGGTGGTTCGGCTCGTCGAGGAACGGCAGGCCCACCTCGGCGAGGTCGACCAGCTCGACGTCGAACTGGCCGGCGGCGACGGCCCGGCTCTTGAACCACTCGGCGACCTCGCGCCCGGCACGGCCGGGACGGGTGCTGGCGACGATGATCTGCAGGACTGGCTTGTCCATGGGGTTCCTCCTCAGGTAGTTGATACCTCAACATTATTGAGTAACTAAACATTTCTTAGCAAATGTTAGGATCTGCCCCGTGAGCCCCCATTCCGTCTGCGTCCGGTTCCACGTCGCCCTCGAACTGATCGGCGCCCGGTGGTCGGGAGCCCTGATCCACATGATCTTCAAGGGCGCCCATCGTTACGCCGACCTCAGGGCGGCCATCCCGGGCATCAACGACACGATGCTGGCCCGCCGGCTGCGCGAGCTGGAGACGGCCGGGCTCGTCGAGCGGCGGGTGCTGGCCACGTCGCCGGTGCGGGTCGAATACCACCTGACGGAGATGGGCCAGGAGCTGCGCCCGGTGCTCGACGAGCTGGTCACCTGGGCGCACAAGTGGATCCCGCGGCCCGAGGAGCCGGCCAGATCCGCCTAGCGCGTACGGGCGAGCGCGGGGAGGCGGGCCGGGGTTAGACTCCGGGCATGCACTGGCGACATTGATGAACCACCAGCGGCCGACGCGGCAGGAGCGCGCGCGGGCCTCCGAGGTGCCGAGCACCAGACGGAGTCCCTGTCCGCCCCTTCCGAGAGGGCCGCATGTTCGTCCCCAAGCTTTACGTCTACACGTTCCTCGGCGAGTTCGTCCTGCTCTACCCGGTGTACACGCTGTTGTTCACCGATTCCGGGCTCTCGGTGGCCGAGACGTCCTCGCTGTTCGTCATCTGGTCCGTGACCGGCATGGTGCTGGAGATCCCCTCCGGCGCCTGGGCCGACGCGGTGTCCCGCAGGCTGTTGTTGTTCCTGGGCCCGCTGCTGGCCGGCGTCGGCTTCGGGCTGTGGGTGCTGTTCCCGTCCTACTGGGCCTTCGCGCTGGGCTTCGTGTTGTGGGGGGCCGAGGGCGCGCTCGTCTCGGGCGCCTTCGAGGCGCTCGCGTACGAGGAGCTCGGACGCCGGGGCCTCCAGAGCCGGTACGCCGCCGTCATGGGCCGGGCCCACTCGATCGGCATCGCCGCCGCCGCGTCGGCGATCGCCCTCGCCACGCCCGTCTTCGCGGCCGGCGGATATCCGGCGGTGGGGGCGGCCAGCGTGGCGGCCTGCCTGTTGTGCGCCGCCACCGCGCTGACCCTGCCCGAGCGGCGTCCTGTCCGAGCGGCGTCCACTGAGACGTCCACTGAGACGTCCACTGAGACGTCCACTGATTCGGACGGGCGGTATCTCGCGGTTCTGCGGGCCGGTGTGGCCGAGGCCCGTACCGATCGGAACGTGCTCGAAGCGATCGTCCTGATCTCCGTCGTGACGGCGATCTGGGGCGCTCTGGAGGAGTACGTGCCCTTCCTGGCCGCCGCGACCGGCGCGCCCAGGACGGCCGTTCCGCTGCTCGTCCTGGCCGTCTGGGTCGGGGCGGCGGCGGGCGGCCTGCTGGCGGGGCCCGCCCGCCGCCTGAGCGAGCGGTCGTTCGCGCTGGTCCTGGGGCTGGCCGCGCTGGCCATGGCGGCGGGCGCGCTGGTTCCGCATCCGGCCGGGTTCGTGCTGGTCGCCGGTGCCTTTGGGGCGTTCCAGATGGCCGGCGTGGTGGCCGACACGCGGCTGCAGGAACGCGTCTCGGGCGATCAGCGGGCCACCGTGACGTCGGTGGCCGGGCTCGGCACGAACGTGGTCACCCTGGCCGTCTACACGGCCTACGGCGCGGGATCGCCGTTCCTGTCCCACGGCACGACGTTCGCCCTCCTGGTCCTGCCGTACGTGGTCATCGCCCTGTGGCTGGCCCGGGAGCGGGTCGCGCCGATGTGATCCTCTTCGACGCGAACGGGACGCGCTTGGGCAGCGGCGGCGGCTCCTCCCCCTCCTTCTCCGGAGCCGGCGTCCCGCCCCGGCGCGCCCGCCAGCGGGACGGGAACAGCGAAGCGGTCAGCAGAATGCCGCCGACCACCAACGACCAGGTATTCAGCAATGCCGCGTACGCGTCCAGATAATCGGCGGGCACCAGGTCGAATCCCATTCTCCGGTCGCCTCCCGTGGCGGCCCGCACGACCGTCGCCCCGGCCAGGGCCGTGAAAGCCAGGCCGGGCAGCAGCGAGGCGACCGGAGAAATCCGGGAACCGGCCAGGATTCCGATGAGGACCGCGGTCCCCGTCAGCGGCGCCGTCGCCGTCCAGTCGGGGACGGACGTGGTCGCGCGGGGTCCGTACAGGAGACCGGCCGCGATCAACGGGATCGCGGCGACCCCCACCGCGGCCCCGGCGAAATGACGAACACCATTACCCATAGGGAACACCTCCAGGCCCAATACGATACCGACATACCACCAGTTACAACTTTAGGACGAAAAATCTCCATTTGTGGCCGGTGGCCGGAAGGACGGGCATATCGCCTTAATAGGAAATATTTGGTATCTCCTCATTTGTCTGTCAGCCGTTACCGTGACAGAACCCCCCATCGAGGAGCGGCGGCATGTTTCGCTGTGCAGTGGCAGGCATCACCTTGGTGGCCGCCTGCCTGGCCACCCCCGCCCACGCGGCGTCCGACCCCGTGATCGAGGCGCTCTCGCGCGACCTCGGCCTCTCGGTGCCCGCGGTGGTCACCCGGCTGGCGAACGAGCGGCATGCCGCCGCCCTGGAGGCCGAACTGGCCACCTCGCTGGGCGACTCCTACGGCGGATCGTGGCTGACCGAGGACGCCTCCGCCCTCGTCGTCGCCACCACCGACCCCGATCGGACCGCCGCGATCTCGGCCTGGGGGGCGCGTCCCGTCGTCGTGCGGCACTCGCTGTCGGAGCTGGACGCCGTCGTCCGCCGCCTGGACCGGGCCGCCCGCCGCATCCGGACGGGCACCGCCCTCTGGTACGCCGACCTCCGCGCGAACCGGGTCGTCCTCCAGGTCCCCTCCCCGTCCGGGGCCTTACCGTCTGGGTCCTCAACGTCCGGGGCCTCACCGGCCGCGGCCCTGGTGGCGGCGGCGCGCAGTGCGGCCGTCGTGGTGGCGCCGTCCGCCGAGTTGCCCCGCACGTACGCCGACATCATCGGCGGCGACCCCTTCTACGTCGACTCGATGCGCTGCACGATCGGCTTCTCGGTTACCAAGGGCAGCATTCCGGGCTTCGTCACCGCGGGACACTGCGGGCACACCGGCGACCTGGTCAAGTCACCGGCTGGCACCTTCCAGGGCTCGTCCTTCCCGGGCAACGACTACGCGTGGGTCGCCACCCCCGGGTACACCGCGCAGCCGTACGTCCGCGGTCCCGGCGGGACGCTGGTGACCGTACGCGGCTCCGTCCAGGCGACGGTGGGGGCGTCCGTCTGCCGCGGGGGCCCGACCACCGGCTGGCACTGCGGCACCGTCCAGCAGCACAACGCCACCGTCACCTACGCCCAGGGCACGGTGTACGGCCTGACCCGCACCAACGTGTGCGCCGAACCCGGCGACTCCGGCGGACCGTTCATCTCGGGCGGCCAGGCCCAGGGCGTGACCGTGGGCGGCTCCGGCAACTGCAGCACGGGCGGCACGACGTACTTCCAGCCCGTCAACGAGATCCTGAGCGCGTACGGCCTGACCCTCCGCACCGCCTGACCCCGCCCTCCTCCACAGGGACACCCGGCGCCTTCGCTTCCACAGGGCCACCCGGCGCCTTCGCGAAATTCGTTCGCGCGCCACCGATGAGTTCCCGCGCCCGGCCGAGTCTGCCCTCCCGAAAGCGGATCCCCTCCGCCGCACCGACCACCGGGAGGCACCGATGACGCGCCCCAACCTGAACAGCCTGCTCCTGGCCAGCACCGACCCGGCCCGACTACGCGCCTGGTACGCCACCGTGCTCGACCCCGAGTCCGACACCGACGTCACCCATTACGGCGTGCTCACGTTCGGCGACTTTCACCTGATCATCGACACCAGGGCCGACGTGGCGGACAAGAATCCCGAGCCCGGACGGGTGATACTCAACTTCGACGTCCCCGACGCGCGCGCGATCGTCGCCCGGATGGAGGAGGCGGGCGTGTCGTGGCTGGCCGAGCTGGAAGACCGCGAGGGCAGCCTGTTCGCCACGGCGATCGACCCCGACGGCAACTACGTCCAGATCATCCAGCTCAGCGAGGAACACCGGAAGGCGATGTGACGATGTTCGGCAAGACGAAGGCGTTCAGCGGATTCTCCGTCAACGATCTGGCCGCCGCGAAGGCGTTCTACGGCGACACCCTGGGGCTGGCGGTGTCGGAGTCGAACGGCCTGCTCACCCTGCACATCGCCGGCGGCACCGACATTCTGGTCTACCCCAAACCCGACCACGTCCCCGCAACCTTCACCATCCTCAACTTCCCGGTCGACGACATCGAGCAGGCCGTCGACGCCCTGGCGGCCCGCGGCGTGCACTTCCAGCGCTACGACCAGCTGAAGACCGACGAGAAGGGCATCTTCCGCGGCGGCGGCCCCCTGATCGCCTGGTTCACCGACCCGGCGGGAAACGTCCTCTCGGTCCTCCAGGACTGACGCCCAGAAGCCGGGCCGCGGTTCGGCGCCGCAGGAACACCTTCCCCACCCTGCGGCGCCCGCCCCACCTGGGACCGTCCCATCCCGCGGTCACGGCATGAGTCACGTTTCCGCAGGTAAACCGCCTCCCCCATGTCCCACCCTGTCCCACGGACGATGCGCACGACCTCGCTTCCGTGCTCGGATAAGCCCCGTCAGCACGCACCGCTCACCACGTACTGACGAAGGCACGAAGCGCCGGCGAGTTCCCCCGCGAATCCGATCAGAAAAGGCAGTGACAGGACATGAGCCACCACGTCAGCATCACGGACATCGAGCAGCAGCCCAGGACGCGCAGAATGAGGTTCACCCTCAACGGCGCCCTCTGGTCGCTCCAAGCGCTCTGGGGCTTCTTCTTCGCCGGCAGCGGCTTCGGCAAGGTGCTGCTGTACGACGACGCCCTGTTCGCGACAGCCCCCCGGGCGGTGGCCTGGTACGCGGCGGTGCCGCAGTCCCTGATCGTCTTCATCGGGATCGTCGAGGTGCTCGGCGGCATCGGCCTGATCCTGCCGGCGATGACGAAGGTCAAGCCGATGCTGACGCCGCTCGCCGCCGCCGGCCTGACGCTGACGATGATCCTCGCGGCCGGTTTCCACATCCTGCGCGGCGAGTACGAACTGGTTCCCGCCAACCTCCTCCTGGGCGGCGTCGCGGCCTTCCTCACGGCCGGACGATGGAAGCAGCGCCCCATCTCCCCCGCGCCCCTCACCACCCCGCGCGCACTCGGCGCGCTCGCCGTCCTGGTCGCCCTGGCCCTGCTGACGTTCGCCCCGACCTGGTACACGATGACCAACGTCCAGTTCTGAACACCGCCCCGGCACGCCCGGGCCGTGCCCGCACGGCAGCCGCTGAGAACAAGGTGCCATGGGCTCGAACCCCGGCACCGGCGGAGACTAGATGCCGATCCAGCAATAGATCATCTGCTCTTCCTCCTGCGCCCGTTGAGCAAGGCCTCGCAGCCCGGTAAGGATCTCCAGCAGGTATCCATCGCCCGGTGGGACGAAGGCGAACTCCTCGATCTGCTCCCATTGCTCGACGAGTTCGTCCAACCTGCCGTCCGGGACGCCGGCCAACGTGTCGCGGACGTCCGCAGGGAGCTCTTCGATTCCCGGTCCGTCCTTGTAAGGCGAGTCGTCGGGCAGGGCCTCCCACTCCTCCATCGTCGCCGGAGCGCCCTCGGGGGGCGGATAGACGGTGGTCGTCCGCACCAGGTCCACGCTGTACGGAACGTCTCTGGCAAGAGCTATGAGCCGGCCAAGAATCACGTCGGGGTCGATCCACTTGGCGTCCACGGCGTCGAACGTGGCGACGCCCGGCATGGGTTTCTCAACTGCACGTGGGTAATCAGGCTTCTCCGCAGCGACCTGCCTGTTCGCCGCCCGGTAATAGTCGTAGAAGACCCCCATGCGTCCCTCTCGTTCGATCGCCCGGCTTCCATGCTCGCGACAGATTAGGGGATCGTACGTATGTACGAAAGACGCCCGAACCGCCAGCAGCAGTCCCGGCACTGACGTGCCACCGCCGGAGACGTGGTTCGCTCGGGCAATCGCGACCTGGAGGTAACGCCGAAGGCATGCGATCATCACGCTCATGACTTCGTGCAGAAAGGGCCATGCCCCGTAGGCGCCCGTCAGCGGTTCGCACCCGAGGATTCATGTGCGTAACCCACAGACCTTCGATTCATCAGGTTCCCGGCCTCGGACCGCGCCCCATGGCTGCGGTGATCGCACTGGAGCACACCCGGCTGAGCCCAGGTCATGTGGCCGCGGCGCTGCTGGCCTGGACACGGCAAGTGATCCCCGGCACCTCCACCCGGCTCCTACCCACCTGCACATGCCTGGGCTGTCGCGAGGACGATCCGCGCGAGGAACTGGAACAGGTGCTCATGGCGCTGCCCCGTTGGACGCGACCACATCTCTACAGCCTCGTACTCCCCATCGACAGAAGCTTTCTCGCCCGAACGTCGCCGGATCCGCTCGCATCGCCCGATCGGCCATGGTGGCAGCAGCGGCGGCGCCCAACCGCCTGAGGGCGTGCAAGAAGTGGCACAACATCGTCACGGCCAGCCAGACCTGCCAGGCCAACGACGCTGTTCCGGCAAGCAGGCAGGCAAGCTGTGGGCGTGCATCTTGTCGGCAATGGCGGCGCTGCCGAGTCGGCGGTCCTGGAACCGGAGGTTGTGGAAGGACGCCGGCGACCGCGCGGGCTCGCCCCTCCGGGGCTGACAGGCCAAGTGCAACCCACAAGCCCGCAGAGACCGACAAAGGCCCTCCCCGAAGATCGGAGAAGGGCCTTTCAGCTGCGGAGGATCGGGGATTTGAACCCCGGACGGTGTTGCCACCAAACCGCATCAGCAGCTCGAGTCTTGCGTATCCCTATTGGTTCCACCTGGACCACCTGGCCGCGTCGGTCTTCCTGGACGGGCTACATACGAGACGGGATTACAACTAGAACTGCAACTGGACCAGCCCCACCGCCGCCTGATCACCAAGCGTGGAGTGGCGGACATCAATGTAGCCATCGCTCATCGCCGACCTACCGAGTCGACACGCGTGCTCGCTGCTCGACTCAAGGAGACGGCTTCTCAAACATTCTCCGGGTGCGACGACGACTTTCGGCAAGCCAAAGCGGCTCCCAACGAGCACGAGCTTGTGCGTCAACGGGAGACGAAGCCGAGCAGTGGGATACCGTCTCCCCTCCGAGCCATGAAATCTCGGCAGCGAGATCGCTACAGGTTGTTCGCACTGCTCGCAGGGGGTCATTGACGACCGCTCGGGGTCGCCCGAATATGGCGCGGTTGCTGCTGTGGTTGTTGCCCCCGGTCCGCCGTCGCACGATGGGCCAGATTCTCTAAATCATGGCATATCTGCGCGAATCGGAATTTTCTGGAGCTACACGTCAGAATAATATCCATTTTAATGGCGATATTCGGACATCAAGGACGCACCCTCTTTCGCTCATTGCTGATTGTTTGCCCGCCCATAAAAGCTGCGCACGTCTTTCATGCTTGACCCTGGGGTATCTCCCTTGTCGCGCTATCGCAGCGGTGTGAGCGGATACACAAAAAACAGCTCCGGCATCCGCGCCACCGCGGCGCCATTCACGAGCTCGATCCGACGCGGGTCAACGAGCCCCAGGAAAATACCTAACGTTCTCGCCGGGAATGCTCACCACGGAAAGGAATGACCCATGCCATTCATCATGCGCGACACCCTCACCAAGCTGGCCGCACATACACTCGCCGCCACCGTCCTCACCGCAGCGGTCATGACGCCCGCGGTTGCGGCATCCTCTGCCCCCAACCCGGCCGAGGCATACATCTCGAGCGTCAGTGCGAACGGAAACGGGTGCCCGCCTGGGACATGGGAGGCGGCGATCAGCCCTGACGGGAAGTCGTTCACGGTTACATTCAGCTCATACGAGACGCTCATCGAACCTGGTAGTGATGCTTCCAACAAGGAATGCACGCTCTCGCTGAACGTGCATACGCCGTCGGGGTCCTCGCTTTCCACCGCCAAGTTCTCCTACCAGGGCTACGCGCTCATGGACCAAGCGGGGATGAGCGCGACGCAGAGCGCAAGCTACAACTTCAGCGGTGCTCCCGTCCCGGCTCAGTCGGTTCGCTCGCAGATTTCGGGGCCGCACGACGACTCGTACCTCTTCTCCGACCGGATCTTGCTTCACGACGACGTGGCGTCGGCGCAGGGCGCAACCCGCGCGCTGAACGTGGCAACGGGCCTGGTCCTCACCAACAACCCCGCAGGGACCGGCAGCGGCTACTTCAACACCAGCAGTGTCGACGGGACGCTCCAAAACGGACCGAGCTGCACCATCGACCGGCGCACCGCCACCTCGGGGCAGACCATCGTCGGCACCGCGGGCGCCGATGTCATCTGCGGGTCACCGTTCGCCGACCGCATCGCCGCGTTGGGCGGCGACGACGTCATCCTCTCCTTCGCGGGCAACGACCGGATCTCCGCCGGTTCCGGCAACGACACCGTCTTCGGCGGCAACGGCGACGACGAGATCAGTGGCGACGACGGCAACGACACCCTCGACGGCGAAGCCGGCAACGACCGTATCCTGGGTGGGCCGGGCATCGACACCGCCAACGGCGGGCCGGGCACCGATTCCTGCGTGGCCGAGACGACCACCTCCTGCTGAGTCAGGTCGACGCTCCCGCCACAAGAGATGCCCGATCCACGGACATCAGCCGACCTGCAAGCCGGGCTGCACCGAATCAGGCCATGCCCGCTACAAGCGGGCCCCGCCTCATTGACTGCGCCGGCCATGCGGACAAGTGCCCCAAGCGCACCGTCTCGGCCTGGTGTTCGCGACCAAGCACGGCTCTCCCATCGAGCGCACCGAGGACTGGAAGATCTGGAAGCCCATCCTTCAGCAGGCTGGCGTCCGAGAAGTCCGGATTCACGACGCTCGCCACACCGCCGCGACGCTCCTCATCGAGCACGGTGTGAACATCCGCGTCGTTCAACAGGTCCTCGGCCACACCCGCGTGACGACCACCGAGCGCTACACCCACGTATCCACACCGCTGATGCGCGATGCCGGGGAACGCCTCGCCTCGGCTCTTTGGGGTTAGCCGTTGCAACTACGACGCCCGGAAAGATCGAAAGGCCCTCCCCCCGGATTCGGGGAGAGGGCCTTTCACCTGCGGAGGATCGGGGATTTGAACCCCGGATGGTGTTGCCACCAAACCGCATTAGCAGTGCGGCGCCATAGACCTGACTAGGCGAATCCTCCTGGAAGCCATCGCGGCTCAGCACAGCGTACCGGCCTTCTGCCGAGGCGGCAAAGCGGTTGCGCGTCGTGCCTTCACCAAGAGTTATCAACAGCCTGTGGGTAACCACCTGTGGATGAAGCCCGCCCCATGTCAGGGCGGGCTTCCGGGCTGTGGACAACCCAGCTCAGGCGGGGTTCGCCTCGCCCTCGATCTCGATCTTGACCTTCTTGCCCACGAGCACACCGCCGGCCTCCAGGGTCTGGTTCCAGGTCAGGCCGAACTCCTCGCGGTCGAACTCGGTGTTGATGGAGAAGCCCCAGACCGAGTTGCCCCAGGGGTTGGTGCCGGCGCCGCCGTACTCGACCGTGAGCTCGACCTCCTTGGTGACGTCGCGGATGGTCAGGTCGCCGACGACGGTGAACTCGTCGCCGGAGTGGCCGACCACGCGGGTGCTACGGAAGGTGATCTCGGGGAACTTGTCCACGGCGAGGAAGTCGTCGCTGCGCAGGTGGCCGTCGCGGTCGCCGACGCCGGTGTCGATGCTGGCGGTCTTGATCGTCAGCTCGGCCGTGGACTCCAGCGGGTTCTCCGCGATCGTCACGGTGCCGCTGAAGTCGCCGAAGCGGCCGCGGACCTTGCTCACCATCATGTGCTTGACCACGAACCCGATGCGGGTGTGGGCCACGTCGAGGTTGTACGTGCCGGCGGCGGGGATGGTCAGGGACTCCCAGGTGCGGGTGCTCATCGGGTTCTCCTTGGGAACGTTGCTGTGCGGATGTCTGCGGCAACAAATGTCTACACGAGGAATATTCCGCAAGTCAACTAACGTCGGTTAAGGTATGGACGTGAAGCACATCGATGACCCCAGGCTGACGGCGATGGGCCTGCTCGCCGAGGTTCACGCAGGTCTGACGGCCCGGATGCAGCCCGTCTTCAGCGCGGCCGGGCTGTCGGGCATCGACTTCGAGACCGTCATCCGCCTGGCCCGATCACCGCGGCAGGCGCTGCGGATGACCGACCTGGCCGCCCAGACGGGCCTGTCCACCAGCGGCGTGACCAGGGTCGTCGACCGGCTCGAACGCGAGGGCCTGGTGACCAGGCAGGCGTGCGCCACCGACCGCAGGGCCTCCTACGCCGCGCTCACGGACGAGGGGCGCGACCGGCTGGCGAGCGTCCTCCCCCAGCACCTTCAGGACATCGAGGACACCTTCACCGGCCTCCTGAGCCAGGACGAGCTCGCCGCGTTCCTGCAGACGCTCCGCAAGATCAGAGACGTCGTACGCCCCTGCGCGACCGCCGGCGCCGAGGAGACCACCCCCTCGCTCAACTGATCCTTGGAGCGCTCCTACGAGGACGTCTCCGGAACCCCCGGCCCTCCCGCGTCCGAGGGGATCCCCAAGGCGCTCCTGAGCTTGCCCATCGCCCGTGACACCGTGCTCTTGACCGTGCCGACGCTGATCCCGAGCGTCCTGGCGATCTCCGGCTCGGTCATGTCCTCGTAGTACCGCAGCACGATCGCGGCCCGCATCCGTTCGGGCAGCCCCTCCAGCGCCTGTTCCAGCAGCTCGTGCACCTCCCCGCAGGCCGGCGGGTCCGCCGTGGCCACCTCGGGCAGATCGTCCGAGGGGTACTCCTCCAGCTTGCGCCGCCGCCACTGCGAGATGTTGATGTTGACCATCGCCCGGCGGACGTACCCGTCCAGCGCCCCCCGGTCCTCGATCTTGCCCCACGCCAGGTACGTCTTGGCCAGGGCGCTCTGCAACAGGTCCTCCGCGTCCAGCGGATGCCCGGTGAGCTGACGGGCGGCGCGCAGCAGCGCGGGACCGCGGGCCATGACGTACTCGCGGAACTCCTCTTCCCATCCGGTGGTCTGCATCGTGGCCAGAATCGCAGCCTGATGCCCTTTTGCGACTGAGCCACAATTCAGGTTTCGGCCCGACGAAGACAAAGGTCAGTCAAGGTCGGTGGCAGATTGTTCGAAGGCGGGTGTCAGCTACCTTCCCCGGGGATGCGTATTTTGCTCCCATCTGTTCGCCGCGGCACGAGCCGCTCCGGAGTCATGTGAACCTAGTACCTGACGAGGGAGGGCGGATGGGCTATCCGAACGTCGAGCGCCGCAGACTGCTCGCGGCCGCCGCGCTGGGCCGCGCCCCGGGCATCGCCGGCCCCGACCCGGCCGACGGCGCGCCTTTATGCGCCGTCACCGGCGAGATCCTTGACGTGAGCCCGCATCTCATCGCCATCGAGACCCCAGAAGGCACCGAGGAGCGGCTGGTGATCGCCCCCTGGGCCACGGCCTGGCACGGCGCGGAGATCGCGCCCGCGGACCTCCCGGTGGGCTCCATGGTGCTCATGCGCACGTTGCGCGAAGGCCGCGTGGTCGAGCGGATCTGGGCCGACATCACCCGCCTCACCGGCACGATCGTCTCGATCGAGGGGCGCGGGGAGCTGACGGTCGAGCTCGACTGCGGCCCCCACCGCGGCCCCCGCACGATCGTCATCCCCTACCCGGCCACCGGACGGCTGCAGGTGCGGCATCCGAAGTTCGAGCCGGGTTACCTGTTCGACGCGATCGGGATCAGGCGCGACGGCTCCGCCCTGGCGCTGTTGCCGGCGACCTCGCAGCCCGCCCACCGGTCGGGCAGCGTCCCGGCTCCGCCGCCGGCCTACGCCGGGGCGCAGGCGCGCATCTCCGGCACCGCCACCTGGTCCGACACGTTCGACGAGGAGGAGCGCGGCGCGGCGTACCCGATGCTGGAACGCGTGGACACCGGCTGCCCCGACGCCGGGCTCTCCTGCGCCGGCCTGCCCTACCTCGCCATCGGCTCGCTGCTGCAGATCAGCAACACCTGCGCCGGCCGCACGGCCAACCTGCCGGTGGTCGCCTGCGGATGCCTGGCCGGGCGGTTCTGCGACCGCTGCGTCGAGTGCGAGACCTCGCCGCGCGGCCGGGTCGCCGAGCTGTCGCCGGCCTCGTTCGTCGAGCTGGGCGGCGAGTTGATCAAAGGCTGCTTCAACGCTCAGATCGGATTGGGGTGACGGACGTGCTGGAGACGGGCGTGCTGGAATCGCAGCTGCCGATCCTGATCGTGCTGCTGGTCATGGGCACCGGCGCGAAGGTGGTCACGGTCCGCGGGGGCGGGGAGCCGGGCGCCCTGTCCAGGCTGGGCCCGGCCGTGCTCATGCCCGGCCGGATGCAGGCGCCCTCGCTGCTGGTCTGCGCGGCGGGCGAGCTGGTGCTCGCCGTCGGGCTGCTGGCCACCACCGCGCCGATCTTCAGGTGGGGGACGGTCTGCTTCTTCGCTCTGTCCACGTACGTGCTGATCGAGCTGCGCAGGCGACGTCCGGACGCGGGCTGCGGCTGCTTCGGCGAGGTCAGCTCGGCGCCGGTCGGCATGCGCTCGATCGGCCGGACGGTCGTGCTGACCGGGATGTCGGCGTTGTCGGTGGCCGCGCCGGCGTCGGGCTGGGCGGCGATGACCCATCCGACCTGGTTCACGGCCGCGGGGGTGGCGGTGATCGCGCTGCTCTCCCCCGAGATCGAGGAGCTGATCGATCGGGTACGGTACCGCGCCCCCTGCGAGCAGCGCCCCGGCCCCGCCGAGCAGGTGATGCTCTCCAGGCTCAGGTCCAGCGGCCCGTGGCGGGCGTACCGGGAGGCGCTGACCTCGCCCGAGCCGTACGACAGCTGGCGCGAGCTGTGCTGGCGCTTCTTCGTCTTCACCGGCCACGACCACGACGACGTGGTCTTCGCGGTCTACCTGAGCGGACGGCGTCCGGCGGTGCGCGTGGCGGTCGTGAGCAGCGACGACAGCGACTCTCTGCCGGAATATACGTCAGTATCGGCATGACGCTAGAGAGCCCTAGATTTCTCTATCCGGGCATGGCGATACAGCTCTATTGGGCTGTCTAGCTTCCCCACTAGACAGCCCAATAGAGGTCTAGGGGCGGCGCTCAAATGGGTTGAGCCCGCAGGAACCTTCCGAAGTGCGGCACCGTGAACGCGATCAGACCGCGTTCGGCGCTGTAGATGAGCCCTTTCTTGATCAGACTGTCGCGGGCGGGCGAGAGGCTGGACGGCTTCCGCCCAAGGGCGTCGGCCACGTCGGCGGTGGCGACCGGCTCGTCGCCGATCTGGGCCATGGCGTGCATGTAGTCGCGCTCGGCGGGGGTGGCCCGCTCGTAGCGGCTGCCGAAGAAGCCCACGGCGAGCTCCTCCTCGGCCTCGGGCGCGGACACCTTGACGTCGTCGAGGGTGATCGGGCTGCGCAGCGCGAGGTCCCAGGCGACCTTGCCGTACGCCTGGACGAAGTAGGGATAGCCGTCGGCGGCCTCGTAGAGCGCGTCGAGGGCCTCTTGGGTGAACTCGACCTTCTCCTCCCGCGCGGGCAGGATCAGCGCCAGGTCGGCGGCCTCACGGTCGAGCTTGTCGATGCGCGCGTAGCGGAAGAGCCGTTCGGAATAGCTCTTGCTGGCCGACAGCACGCTCGGCAGGTGCGGCAGCCCGGCGCCCACCACGATCAGCGGCCCGCCCGACTGGGACAGCTCGTGGCAGGCGGCGCAGAGCGCGGAGACGTCGGCGGACTGCACGTCCTGCATCTCGTCGATGAACAGCGCGATGCCCACGCCGAGGTCGGTCGCCACGCCGGCGGCGTCGACGAACAGCTCGGTGAGGTCGATCTCCAGGTCGCCCGAGTCGGCGCGCCCGCGGCTGGCGGGCACCTCGATGCCGGGCGACCAGTGGGAGGTGCCCTTGGCCGCGGACGGGTCGCGCATCGCGAACGCCTTCAGCACGCCGAGGAACTCCTCGATGCGCTCGGGCGCGCGGTGGCGCGGCGCCAGCTCGCGGATGGCCATGTGCAGGGCGGCCGCCACAGGACGCCGGATCGACTGGTCGGGCCGGGCCTCGATCTTGCCCGTGCCCCACAGCCGCTGCATGGCCATGGACTTGAACGTGTTGAGCAGGACGGTCTTGCCGACGCCGCGCAGGCCGGTGACGACCATGCTGCGCTCGGGGCGGCCTCGGGCGACCCGCTCCAGCACCACTTCGAACTGCTGCAGCTCACGGTCACGCCCGGCCAGCTCCGGCGGACGCTGCCCGGCGCCGGGGGCGTAGGGATTGCGCACAGGGTCCACGCTCTCGGACTTTATTGCCGGATATAGCGGCCGTCTTAGATTTGGGAAGAAAGTGCTACGGCGTGTCCGAGCGGGAGCTGTGGCGAGCATCGTCATCGGACACACCCCCTCTCACCAGGCCGAACCCTTGTTCGATTTCGATACCCAGAACTGTAGCGCGGACTCGAACATGCATGCGATGGTTTCGAGTAAAAGATCTTTGCAACAGTCCGGGACGCCCGTGCGTCTGGGTGTTGTGGAGTTCGAGGAGTTCGTGCAAGCGCGTGGCGCCGCCCTGCTCCGGTACGGATACGTGCTCACCGGGAATCCGGACGACGCCGCCGACCTCGTCCAGGAGGCGCTGCTCAAGCTCGGCGACACCTGGCGCAAGGTGCGCAACAAGGACAACCCGGAGTCCTACGTCCGCACGATCAAGGCCCGTCAGCACGTGAGCTGGTGGCGCCGGCGGCGCAGGGAGCAGCTCACGGGCGAGGTGCCCGAGGGGGCGTACACCGACAGCCACTCCTCCGGCGAGCTGTGGCGGGAGCTGGCGACGCTGCCGCGCAGGCAGCGGGTGGTCCTGGTGCTGCGGTACTACGAGGACCTGTCGGACCAGGAGATCGCCGACATCCTCGGCATCTCCCGCGGAACCGTCCGCAGCCAGGCGTTCCGGGCGCTCCAGACGTTGCGCATCAGGCCAGGGCTGTTCGAGAAGGGACGAACATGAGGAGCGAGGACGACCTGGCCGAGGCCCTGCGGGCGGCGGCGGACCGTGCGCCGGAACCGTCCAGGCTGCTCGGCGGGGTGGCGGCGCGCAGACGGCGACGGCGCAGGCGGCGTACACAGGGGCTGGCCGCCGCGACGGCGGTGGCGGCGGTGATCGCGGCCGTCACGCTCACCACCGGGAACGGACGGGAGGAGGCGACGCGGCCCGCCGCCGCCCCGCAGGTCGTGCCCCTGGAACGGGCGTGGCCGCAGGCGGTCACCACGATGCCCGCGCAAGGGCCGGACGGATGGCGGCGCTTCCCGCTCACCGCGTTCGACGCCACGCGGGTCCTGGTCGCCACCGGCCCCAGGGAGGACACGTTCCGCCTGTTCGAGGTGTACGACACGGTCACCCGGACGTTCCGCGAGCTCGCCGGCCTGACGGTCCCTCCCGGCATGAGGACGTACCTGCCACAGCCGCCGGCGTTCGACGGGACGAACCTCGCCTGGTACGTGAAAGCCCTCCGCGACGACGGCACCCCCGTACGCGAGATCTGGACGGCCCCGCTCGCGGGCGGCGCGCCCCGGCGGGTCGCCGCGATGACGGGCGAGCACCTCCGGATCGAGCGCATCGCCGTCAACGGTGACCGGATCATCTGGTCGGAGGGCGGCGGAGGCGTGTGGTGGATGCCGCTCGCAGGCGGCGAAGCGCCGCGGCTGATCCCCGGCAGCGAGGGCCTGCACCTCATCAGGTGGCCGTGGGCCACGGACGCGGACGACTCGCAGAAGGTCCAGACCAAGGTCGTGGACCTGTCCGGCGCCCCCTACACCGTGCGCGTCGTCGCCCCCCGGGACGTCGTGACGCTGCGGTGCGGGCCGTTCTGGTGCTGGGGAGCCCAGGGCGGGCGCTCGTACCTGCAGCGGGCCGACGGGACCGGCGCGATCGAGCCCCAGGGGCTCGGCCTCGCCCCCCGGCTCGCCGACTACCCGGCTCTCGACCGCTTCGCGGTGTCCGACGGCGAGGTGTACGACCTCGCGACCGACGCGCTGGTGACGTTCGAGCGGCCCGGGATCTGGTGGGGCGACGATCGGTCCGCCGAGCCCAGCACGATCGTCTACTGGATGGTCTCGGGGAAGGAGTACCGGTTGCTCAACTTGGCAGCCGTCCCGCCCGCGCAATAGCGTTCGTGGCCATGCGGACCTTCGCGAACGTACAGGAACTCAAGGCGGCCGTGGGCGAGACGTTCAGCCCGACCGAGTGGCGCACCGTCACCCAGGAGCAGGTCGGCCTCTTCGCCGACGCCACCGACGACCACCAGTGGATCCACGTGGACGTGGAGCGCGCCAAGGAGGGGCCCTTCGGCGGCACGATCGCCCACGGCTTCCTGACCCTGTCGCTGCTGCCGACGTTCATGTTCGAGATGGTGCGCGTCGAGGGCATCGCGATGGGCGTCAACTACGGGCTGAACAAGGTCCGTTTCCCCCGGCCGGTGCCCGTGGGCGCGCGGGTCAGGGCCGTGGGCGAGCTCACCGACGTCAAGGGCACCCCGGCCGGCTATCTGGCCAACCTGAAGATGACGATCGAGATCGAGGGCGAGCGCCGGCCCGCCTGCATCGCCGAGTCGCTCATCCTGTACGTTCCCGCGACCTGATCACCGCAGCGACAGGACGATTCCCACCACCGCGGCGAGCCCGATCAGCCCGAGATAGGCCAGCACGAGCCGGGTGTCCCTGAGCAGGCATTTGCTCCGGGTCAGCCCGGCCCGCCGCGCCTTCCAGTACCCGGCGAACCCCAGCGCCGCGAAGCCGAGCACCGCCCACGGCCCGAGCAGCCAGGCCAGCAGCGCCACGGTGGCGTACACACACAACCGGAGCGGATCGTACGGCTGGCTCTTCAGAGGATCACCAGCCCCGGCTTGGCGGCCACCGCGGACAGCCGCTGCCGCGACAACTGCGGCCAGGCCTGCACGGCGCAGAACGGCGCGCACTGGTCCTGCTCGGCACGCGTGCCGACGTGCACGCAGCACTGCGTGAGCCGCTCCTCGATCATGGTCGAGATGTCCATGAACGGCTTGATCGTGATCCGCACCACCCGCTCCCCCAGCATCCTGCGCAGCTTCTTCCGCCGGCCGGGCAGCGCCGAGGAGGCGAGGGTGAGCAGCGTGGCGACGCCGAGGTCGCAGTTCTCGCAGATGTCCCGCCACAGGTCGCCGATCTGCGGGTGGGACAGCGACGACTGCTCCGACAGCAGCCCCAGCAGCGATTCCTGGACGGCCATCCGCAGCTCGCGCGGCAGCTCGGAGTCGGCGATGCGGTTGGAGACCAGGCCCAGGTTCTCCTTGAGGCGGTCGTGGCCGATCAGGGCGACCAGCGAGCGCCACTGCTGGGCGTCGTCGCGGATCAGGTAGCCGACCGAGCAGCAGTGGGGGTGCGAGCAGGGCAGCGCGGTCAGGTCGCGCCAGGTCACCAGGCCGCCGGTCTGCGGGCCGAGCCGCTTGAGCACGCCGGTGTGGGTGAGCCGGTCGGACGGGTCGATGACGCCCGACCTTCCCGAGCCGAACTGGGGTTGCAGCGACACGCCGCCGACGAACGGCGTGTCGAGCGCGAGGCGCACGACGTCGCCGATCTCGCCGTCGTTGACGCCCAGGGCCGCGGTCATGACCAGGGTCGTGAAGATCTCCCGCTCCGACAGCCGCCGTACGGCCTCCGCCTTGATCCGGCGCAGGTCGCCGCCGCGGTGGTGCTTGGACGCCTCGGCCGACGAGCCGTCGTACTGGAGGTAGACCTCCACCCGGTCGCGGTGCTCGGTGAGCAGGTCGAGCAGGGCGTCGTCCCTGGCGATGAGCACGCCGTTGGTGTTGATCAGGATGCGGGTGACCGGCCGGCTCGCCAGCTCGGCGAGGAGGGTCTTCAGCTCGGGGTGGAGCGTGGGCTCGCCGCCGCTCAGCATCAGGACGTCGAGCTTGCCGTTCTCCCTGGCCAGACGCTGGTCCACGTTCGCCAGCACGTCGGCCACCGGGACGACGCCGGTCAGGTCGGGCGAGCTGTCGGCGAAGCAGGTGGGGCAGCGCAGGTTGCACGCCTCGGCGATGTCCTCCAGGAGGATGCAGGTGTGCTGGGTCTGCATCTCGGGCAGGCCGTCGAGGTACGCGCCGGGGATCGGGGCGAAGTTTCCGGACACGTCGGGGATGTGCTGCTTGGTGGGAGCGGTCCACTCCTCCAGGTAGGAGAGGATCTCCGGGTCCTCGTCGTACAGCGTGCGGATCAGGCCGTGTTCGCGGCAGCCGCGTTCCAGCCACACCTTGCCGTCGCGTTCGGCCAGCCAGCCGCTCAGCCGTTCGACCTGGTCGACGTCCCGGCCGTGGCATTTCGGGCAGAACGCGTTGACGTACCGGAGGATGCGGTCTCCCCGTAGCCCCATCCCTGCGCTCATGTCGTGACCTTCCGTTTGAAAAGGGCATCGTAGTGGCCTCGACGCCACCCGTACGCGAGCCTGAGCGCGAGCAGCGTCAGGCCGGGGACCAGGAACCATTGCGGCCCGGTCAGGTCGAGCCACAACGTCTCGTTCGCCCGGGTGAACTCGACCAGGAACCGGAAGGCCGCGTATCCGGCGAGATAGAGCGTGAACAGCTCGCCGGGCTCGGTCAGCCGCTTGCGCGCCCACCGCAGCGCGACGAACGCGGCCAGCTGGAAGACGATCTCGTACACGAACGACGGGTGCATGGCCTGGCCCGTCAGACATCCCGGGCATTCCGGGGTGGACGGCGGCGCGTGCACCCCCCAGGGCAGGTCCGTGGGTCTGCCGGGCGCCTCGGTCAGGTGACAGCCGATGCGGCCGATCGCCATGCCGAGCGCCACCGCCGGGGCGAACAGGTCACCGGTGCGCTCCTTGTAGCCGATGACCTTCTTGGCGACCAGCACGCCGACGTACGCGCCGGTCAGGCCGCCGAGGATGCTGCGGGAGCCGTACAGCCACAGGTCGGCGAGGTCGAGCGTCTCCAGCCAGCCCGCCAGACGCATGCCGATCGCGCCCCCGACCAGGGCTCCGGTGACGGCGACCAGTGACTGCTCGTTGAGCGCGCCCCTGGCCCTGGCCTCGCGGACGAAGACCACCGATGCCACCAGGACGCCCAGGCCGACGAATATCTCGTGGTAAGGCATGGTTCAGCCGTACAGGCTGGGGTTGAGGCCGGTGCAGACTCCGGCCGTCAGCATCGACCACAGTGCCCAACCGATCGCGAGCCCCAGCCCCAGACCTCGGGACCACGACTTGCGGACCAGGCCGAACCCCAGACCGCCGCCGAGACCGACGAGGGCCAGCAGCACCGCGGCGGCGATCACGACCCCCTTGTTCGTGCCGTTGATGGCGGAGAAGAAGGCGAAGAAGCCCACGATGCCGTTGACGACGGTGTAGGTGAACACGCCGACGACCAGCATCGCGCCGAGAAGCATCGCGGAGTTGCGACTGCTGGGTGGTGGTGACGGCGGCAGAGGCGTCGACCGCGACGGTCGCGGTGGTGACGGCGGGGGCGCTGGGAAGTTCCCTGCCCAGGATTGTGACTGTGACGGTGACGGTGACAACGGTGCTGGCCGTGACGACGGCGGGGGCATCGATCCCCCCTGTGACGACGGCGGTGGCAACGGCCCCGGCTGAGATGGTGGCGGGGCCGTCGGCCTCGCCTGTGGCGGTGGCGGCGGCAGCGGTCCCGGCTGTGACGACGGCGGGGGCGACGATGGTGGTGGCCAGTTCTGGTGCGGCCCCGGCGGGCCCTGTGGCGGTGGTGTCGTCATCCCGCTACCTCTGGCCGGCAGGGGATGCTACGTGCCGAACGATCAATGCCTTCACCTATGCGTACAGGCCGGGGTTCAGCCCCGTGCAATATCCGGCCGAGACGATCGACGCCAACGACCATCCGATCATCAACCCGAGCCCCAGGCCGAACGACCACGGCTTGCGCAGGACGACCAGCACGATGCCCAAGCCGAGCCCCAGGAGCAAGAGGAACCCCGCCGCGACGCCGATCCCCGCCGAGGACTGCGTGCTCAACGCGAGCAGCCCGACCACCAGGTTGATCACCAGGTAGGCGAAACTCCCGGCCAGCGCCAACGCAACGGTCAGCCCAGGCTGCCGCCGCGGCTGCGACGGCCCGCCCGGCGGCCCAGGTGGCGGCCCGAACGGAGGCTGCCCGGGAGGAGGAGGCCCAGGTGGACGCTGCCCGGACGAAGGCTGCCCAGAAGCCCTGGACGGAGACTGCTCGAACGGGGGCTGCCCGAACGGCGGCTGTCCAGACGCCTCGAACGGACGCTGCCCAGAGGGCGGCTGCCCAGGCGCGCCGGGTGAACGCTGCCCAGACGGACGCTGCCCGGAGGGCGGCTGCCCAGGTGGAGGCTGGCCACCCGGCGGGCCCGGCGGACGCTGCCCGAGCGGAGGCCCCTCGGGGGATGGCTCCCCAGGTGGAGGCTGGCTGCCGGGCGGCCCGGGCGGACGCTGCCCGGACGGAGGCCCCTCGGGGGGCGGCTCCCCGGCTGGAGGGGGCGGCGGCGTGGTCACGGCGTTCACCCTACGGGGCTAAAGCGACTCTGAGTAGTAAATCGCCGCCTGCACGCGGCTCTTCAGGCCCAGTTTGTTCAGCAGCCGGCTGACATGCGTCTTCGTGGTGGCCTCGGCCATGTCGAGTTCCTTGGCGATCTCGGCGTTGGACAGGCCGCGCCCGATGCAGGCCAGCACCTCACGCTCGCGCGGGGTCAGGGCCTCCGGCTCGGGAGGCTCACGGCGGGGCGGCTGGTCCGCGAAGGCGGCGATCAACCGTCTGGTGACGCCCGGCGCAATCATCCCCTCGCCGCCCGCCACCAGTCTCACCGCTTCCACCAGGGCATCGGCCTCGGTGTTCTTGAGCAGGAAACCGGCCGCCCCCGCCCGGAGAGCGCCGAAGACGTATTCGTCGACGTCGAACGTCGTGAGGATCAGGACGTCACTCACCCCCGCCAGCTCCCTGGTGGCGGAGATGCCGTCGAGACGAGGCATGCGGATGTCCATGAGGACGACGTCAGGGCGCAGATCATGAGCCAACCGAACCGCCTGCTCACCATCGGCGGCCTCACCCACGACCTCGACGTCGTCGGCGCCGTCCAGAATCATCACAATCCCAGCCCGTACGGCCGCATGATCGTCAGCCACCAACACCCTGATGCTCATGCCACGTCCGTTCCGCCATCACCATTCCTGGGACACTCGCCGCTCCTGGGACGTTCACCATCCCTGAGGTGTTCACCGTCGTCGCCAACGCTCTCGTCCGGCGCCAACGCTGCCCCTCCGACCGCCCGCCACCGCACCGCCCGCCCATCCACAGCCCCAGCCTCCGGCACCGGCACACCCGCACCCCGCCCCCTCGAAGCCCGCTCCCCAGAAGCACGCACCTCTGCAGGACGGCCACCCGGGCCACGACCATCCAAAGCACCATCACCCAAGGCACGCCCACCCACAGGACGCCCCCTTGACGCGCTACCGTCCGGCGGGCGGGCGTCGAGCCGCTGTGTGTCCGGGGTGAGCGACGTCGGAAAGGCCGCCGCGATACGCCACCCATCCCCCGACCGCCCCGCCTCGAAGAACCCTCCGACCAGCGAAGCCCGTTCGCGCATGCCGATCAGCCCCGCCCCCGAACCCGGCAGCCGAGCCCCCCGCCGCCCGACTCGGTTCTCGACCGTCAGGAGAACCTCCCGAGGTTCGTAGGTCAGCGAGACGACAACCGGCGCCTCACCATGCTTGAGCGCATTCGTCAGCCCTTCCTGAAGAATGCGATAACCGGCCAGATCCACCGAAGCCGGCACCTCACGCACTTCCCCGTCCACCCGCAGCTCGACGTCCATCCCAGCCCGCCGCGTACGCTCGACCAGGCTCTCCGCGTCGGCCAGCCGCGGCCGGGTGGCCTCAAGCTCCGGCCCGTCCCCCTCACGCCCGCCGTTGGCCTCCCGCAGCAGCCCGATCATGTCCCGCATCTCGGCCATGCCCTTGACGCTGTTCTCCCGTACGGACTCCATGACCTTCCGGACCGTCTCTCGATCCAGGTCCTTACGGGACAGAGCAGCCGTCGACTGGATGGCGATGGCACTGAAATGGTTCGCGATCATGTCATGCAGCTCACGGGCCATCCGCGTACGCTCAGCCGCGATCGCGGCCTGCCGGTCAAGCTCGGCGAGATGCGCGACCTGCTCGGCCCGCGCGCGCTCCGTGGCCGCCCGGTCTCGCTGCTCCCTCAGCACCCAGGCCGTGGTGACCGGCGTGACCAGCACCAGCCCCGCCTGGATCCCCATGACGGCCAGCAACCGCCAGTCCGCCGCGATGAACGCCGCCACGGCCCCGGCCACCACGGCCAGCACCGTCGTGATCCCGAGCAACCACCGAGCGAGCCGCGCCGGCCCATAGAGCGCCGCGGCGTAAAGATTGTCGGTGAACACCAGCACGGTCGCCAGCGACGGCCCCACCAGCCCGTCGATCGTGACTGCCACCACTCCCAGAGCCAGCGACCACAACGGCGCCCGCTGCCGCAGCAACACGGCCGAACAGGTGATCGCCAACGGCACCAGCAACACCCACACCGGCACGCCACGGCGCAGGTATCCACCAGCCAGAATCAGCAACGCCCCCAGAACGAAGGCCACCCCGGCCGCCACCCCAGGCGGCACCCTGCCCTTCTCCTGACCGCCGCCCCCGGACGCCCCTCGCGCCTCGAACCGCCTCAACCACCGTGAACCCGTCCGCACCCCGGCCCCCCACGGCAGCGGCACCGACCGCCACCACTGTGAAACCGACCGTGTCGAGGCCGGCGGCCGGTCAGCGACCCTACGCACCCGGACCACCCGGCCTACTCCGGCCCCGCCCACACTCTGAACAACCGAAGGCGGCCCCCAGCGGCGCCTCGGACAGTGTCGCCCGACCCGCCACCGCCCGCGCCCCGGCGCCACAGCCTTTCACCGCCGCTCGTGTCATGTCCTCATCTCACCACTCCCGGACGCCGCCGCCGTCCTCCGAGGGTCAGCCTGTGGATACACCTTTCGATGTATCCACAGGCTCGTTTTCGCCGACGATGTGCCGGGCCGCGAATCACAGCAAGCTGGTACACGTGATTGTCGCCATCCTCATCGGCTGCGAAATCGGCTTCTGGCTCCTCCTGGGCCTCGGCCTGGCCTGCCGCTACCTCTGGAAGCGCCGACGGCTGAGCACGGCCCTCCTGCTCTGCGTCCCGCTCCTCGACGTGGTCCTCCTGGCCGCGGCGGTCATCGACATGCGCGGCGGCGCCACGGCGGACCTGCGCCACGGCTTGGCCGCGGCCTACCTGGCCTACTCGATCGTCTTCGGCCACCGGACGATGCGCTGGGCCGACGCCCGCTTCCACCACCGCTTCGCCGACGGCCCCCCACCCTGGAAGCCTCCAGCAGGCGGACCCGCCCGGACACGCTACGAGTGGGCGTTCTGGCTGAAACTGCTCCTGGCGTACGGAATCTCGTGCCTCATCCTCTTCGGCCTCATCTGGCTCGTGAACGACCCCTCCCGCACAAAAGCCCTGGTGGACTTCATGCTCAACCTCCTCAAGGTCCCCCTGATCGCCCTGATATGGCCGGTGAGCCACACCCTCTGGCCCAAGAAGGAGGAGCCGGCTCGCCAGTGATCGCGGTATTCGGTTCGATGCACTGCACAGAACCCGCTATGCTTGCTTACGCAGCGAGCGGCCGTAGCTCAATGGATAGAGCATCTGACTACGGATCAGAAGGTTGGGGTTTCGAGTACCTCCGGCCGCACAGCAGGTCAAAGGCCCTCCGGGATTATCCCGGAGGGCCTTTTTCGTGGGCGTACAGCAGCGTTGTACAGCAACGCGGGCTCGCGCAGCCGGTCTTCTTTAGACACCGCGCGAAGACGACGAATCCCGTAGCACCCTCGCGGCGCTTGACGATCTCCAACGCCAGTCGGAGCTTCTGCCTGACCCAGGCCACCAGCGCGCCAGTGCACCCGCTATCGGCCAGATCAGCGTGATCTTCTCGTGCCAACCATGTAGGTGCTCCAACTCGGACCCAGCATCCGCCTCCGGGCATACCCGCGATCAGCTTGTTCAAGGACACTCGGCAGGCTGCGCGATCATGTGGGCATGGTTCTCCCTGCCCCCTCCGAACGTCTCCCCACAGAGCCAGGCTTGATCAAGCTGTGGTTTCAGTTCGTGCCCCGGGAAGGTTGGCTTCCCTACGACACCGAAGGACTTTGGGCCATGCCCTTAACCGAGGACACCGCCCGTGTGGCAAACGTCCCATTTCTGCAGGACGGGGTCGCCGAAGGCGACGTGGTGCGCTTCATCACCAATGATGACGGTCTCCACTGGGCCTGTGAGCGGGTGGAAGCGTCGGGCAATTGCACGATCCGGGTTTTGCCGTCACCCAATGGACCGCTGGGGCGAAGCGCGCAGGCCGTGTACGAGCAGTTGGCACCGTTCGGCCTGGGCGGGGAATCCTTCAGCTCGGAGCTTCCCCTGGTCGCTTTCACTGTGCCGGCGGGCGCAGGGCTCGGGCAGATAAAGACGCTGCTGACGCGTGGCCAAAGGGATGGCTGGTGGCACTTCGAGGAGGCCTGCATCACCGACGCCTGGCGAAGCGCTTAACGATGGGTTCGTTTCACGGGCCGCGGAAGGTGCCAGCCTTGCTCAGGCACCGCCGAGGCCCTCCCGAAGACGGTGAACCCAGTCTGTGGGGAAGACCTGCTCAAGCCTCTCTTTGCTGATCTCCAGCATCCCCTCCTGCGCCAGGGGAAGAAGAGCGCCGTCCTGGACGGCCTTGTGATCCTCAGGTGCCGGGCAGATCAGAACGGCGAGGATCCGGCACGTCCGTTGGAGCTCCTCGATCCCGGTCGTATGGATCATGCTCTTGATGGGCTCCCACGCCGTCCGCACAGCGAGACCCACCAGAGCATTGAGGAGGGCTCCGCGTCCCTCGTTCTGCCGGGACTGCATAATGACCGTCGTCACGTACTCCGGGATTTGGTTCAGAGATTTCGAGAACTTCTCAATGGCCTCGGCCATGGCAATGAGGAGGTCGCACCAGAAGTGATTGGTGAGCTGCCTTCTCGCTTCTCTCGGCTTGCCCTCACCGAAGCTCTTATCGAGCTCCTGAACCACAGGGCCAGCAAGGGTGTCTCCGATTTCTTGGATAAGGTCGATGGCGTCGGGGTTTTTGGATAGCCAGTCAACGAGGTCGACCGTGGCACTATCGGTGGCGGCTGCCTTTCGCTCCTTGGAGGGCTTTCGTCGCCCTATGGGAGGCCGACTTGCGGCCCAGGCCGCGTCGCTAGTGTCTCTCGCCGCTTCACGAGCCGCGGTCGAGGGGTCGCGAGCCAGCGAGAGAGCGTGCGTCCAGCCGTGCTGTGCCCCGCCGCACGCAGAACAGCCGCAGTGATGTCCCTTGGCCCGCTCGCAATTCACAGGGTGCGTCATTCGCCCTCCGCTACGTCTGGCAGGAGATGACCTGGCGCCTCACTGGAAGCCCCCATCCCTTTGAACCACATGCAACGAGAAACGAAATGACCAACGCAGCTAGTGCTGCATATCCCTTGGGCTATGAGACAACCCCATGAACACACTTAGGCCCTTTGGGGATACCCCAAGAGGACCTAAGTTTGGTACCGAGAGATTAGTTATGACTCGCTTGAGCGGTCGAGGCTCTGATTGAGCCTGTCCAACGCCTTACGGGTATCGGGACTGGGAATCTGGGTGTAGACGTCCATGGTCATCGAGATCTGCGAGTGGCGCAGGATGCGCATCGCCACACGCGGGTGAACGTCCAGGGCGGCCAGAAGTGAGGCGCACGTGTGCCGGGTGTCATGCACGCGGATGCGCGGGACGCCCGCTCGGCGGCAGTGGTTCTCGAAGGCCCGATTGAAGTTGCGCGGCTCGATCGGCGTACCGGTACGGGTCGTGAACGTCAGGTCCGAGGTCTTCCATGCGTCCCCGGCCATCTTGCGCGCCTCCTCCTGGACGCGCCGACGGTGCCTGAGTGCGGAGACGCACAGGCCGAAGAGCGGCAGCGAAGCGGTCGAGTCCTCTGTCTTGGTGGTGTGCCTGTGAAGGAGTTGGCCGCCGACCCTGGTGAGCTGGCGGGAGATCCAGAGCTGTTCGCCGACGAGATCCACGCTGTCCCATGTGAGACCGAGAACCTCACCCCTGCGAAGGCCCAGGACGAGAATGAGCACGTACGCCGCGTAGAGAGGGTCTTCAGCCTCTCGTAGGTGTTCCAGGAATCTGCGGGCCTCATCGACGGTCCAGACCGTGTTCTGGCGCTTCTTCTTGGTCTTGCTGGCGCTCGGAAGCGTGGTCAGCGAGGCGACGTTTCTCGTGACCAGTTCTTCCCGCAGGGCGTGACCGAGCGCTGAGCGCAGGACCCTTCGGATGCCCGCGATGCTGCTGCGGGAGAGGTAGCCCTTGCAGCACTTGCCGACCGAGCAGCACCGTCGCTTGTGCTCTGGTCGCTTGTGATCCTTCCGCTGGTCACAGCAGGTACAGAGCGTGGGCAAGGTGTTGAGCCAGGCTTGCACGTCCCGGACGGTGAGCTTGTCGAGGCGCTTCTTGCCCAGGCCGGGGACGATGTACAGCCGGACGAGCGGTTCGTACGCCACGTAGGTCGTGGGCTCACGGCTAGGTTCGATGACTTCTGCGAGCCAGCGCTTGAGGAAGGCGGCCACCGTTTCGTACTTGGTTGCCACCGGTCCCCTGCGGGCTTGCTCATGGAGCTTGAGCCACTTCTCGTGGGTCTCCTCGCGGGTCTTGCCGTAGGCCCACTTACGGGTCTTCTTGCCTTCCGGTGTGGTGACCCAGACGTAGCCTGCCCAGCCGTTCTTGTACGGGAAGATCGAGCCTTCGTTGTTGGCGCGGGTACGGCGGCTCGTACGCGGACGCTTGGGCTCCTCCGGGGAGGCGACCGTGGTCTTGGATGGCATTAGGCGGCCTCCTCACAGAGTCGGGTGATGTAGTCGTCCAGCGCGGTTGCGGGGATGCGGCGGCAGCGGACGCCGACGAGGATCGAGCCCAGTTCGCCGGAGCGGATGAGGTTGTAGAGGGTCCACCGGCTGACCTGCAAGGCGGCCATGGCTTGCGGAACGGTGAGCAGTTCAGGCGTCATGTGGCCCTCCGAGGTTCGGCGCGCGGTGGCCGGTGATGGCAGCGGCGAGGAGTTGGTCGCCAGCGGAAAGCCCTTGTCCGGCGTACTGCCAGTGGGTGATGACCAGGACGGTGTCCTCATCGAAGAGCGGGAGGCGTCCGGTGGTGATGTCTTCTGCGCGCATGTGTTCTTCGCGGGCGGCGCGGAGTTCGCCAAGGGTGGTGGAGTAGTGGCGGCTCTTGGTGGAGAAGTGGCCGCGGAAGCCGAGCATGTGGGCCCATTGGGTGAGCCGCAGGTCGGCCAGGTCGGCGTTCTCGCCGAGGCGCATGCAGGCGGCGATCAGCCGGCGGGCGTGGTCTCGAATGGGCAGGGCGTCGAGGTTGTCGAGGGGTTGGATACGCCGGTCCAGAGTGCCGACGCACTCGGCGGCCTTGGTGGCGTACTTGGCGATGTAGGCGGCGACGGCCTGTTCGGTGAGGTCGCCGTTCATGGTGATGCGGCGGACGTCGAGCTGTGTGCCCCATCGGAACGTTCGGCCCAGCGGCTTGACCTCGGCGGTCACGGCGGCTGACGCGTGCTGGACGGCGTCGGCCAGGGCGTCGGCGGTGGCCCAGGCCGGTGGCGGCGAGTGGGGGCCGTCGGGTCCGTCGAGGCGGATGACGGCGTGGAAGTGGACGACGCCGCGGCGCTGGTATTCGGCTACCTTGGCGAAGGCGATGGTGACTTGGTCGCGTAGGGCTTTGACGGTCAGGCCGTTGAGGCAGGCGAAGCGGCGGCGTAGGGCGAGGGTGAAGCGGCGCCACAGTTCGGGGCTGATGGCGTTGAACAGCACTGAGCCGTCGTAGTCGTAGCAGTCGGGGCACAGCGGTTCGCCGAGACGCGGGTCGGCGGCGTGGTGCCGGGCGGTGCAAGACATGAGCTGTCCGTGCGGGCAGGTCTGGGCGTTGCGGCGAGCATGGCAGGGCTGGACCTTGCCGTTCTTCTCCCGCCGGACGTGGACTGCCCCGAAGGAGGGGGCGGTGAGGGTGACGAACAGGCACGGGTGCGAGCTGACCGTCTCGGGCACGCCCTTGCCGCCGATGAGGCCGGCGCGGACGAGTTGGTAGGTGTCGGCGCGGTAGACCTCGGCGCAGGCTGGGCAGCGGGAGGCGCGTCGGGTCTTGCACGGGACGCGCAGGACGCCGCCCGGTTCGCGGTTGGTGCTGTAGCGGTGGAGCAGCTGGCCGGTGGCCTGGTCGTAGTGTTCGACCTTGCCACGCAGGTGGATGGGCTGGCGGCAGCCGCCGGTGCGCTTGATCTGGCAGGCCCAGCGGTCGTAGTCGGGCTGGTGGAGCCGGTCGATCATCCCGGCTACCGCGTGAGAGCGGGCAAGGTGGGGCAAGATGGGTTCCGTCCTATCCAGTGACGCTGGTGTGGATGGCCCCCGGCCTGGCACGGATCTTGGCGGATGTGTGGCCAGGCGGGGGGCGCTGCGCGTTATGCGCCGTGGTTGTCGATGCCGCTGCCGTGGCAGTCGGCGCAGGTCTGGTCGTCGGTGATGCCAGTGCCGCTGCAGGTGCAGCAGCAGTAGCGCGGGATTGGGATGGTCACCGGTTGTCCCGAGGGATGATGCGGACGTAGACGCGGTACTTGCGCGGGTGGGCGCGGTCGGGGTAGGCCCGCGACATCGCTGTGACGGTGAAGACCTCGCGCAGATGGATCAGTCCGAGGGTGATCTCTGCGCGGTTTCCTTCAAGGCGGATTCGCATGGTCAGTGCTCCTGGGTGGCGTCGGGCTGGATGCAGTCGCGGTAGCTGTTCACCGCTTCATGGCGGGCCTGGGCGGCAGCAAGGATGGCCACGGCCCGGTACTCGACCGGGCCGAAGTGCACGGAGGTCGCGTAGTGGCCGTACGGGGAGTCGTCGAATTCGATGGGAGAGCCGATCCGGGCGGCAATCTGGTCGACCTCGGCGCGCATGTCCTCGTCGGCTTCATGGTCAGGGAAGTGATGGAGGGTGACGCCAGCCGGGGCCGGTACGTCGGGATGGGTCTCCAGGAAGATGGCCAGGTTGAGCAGGCCGTTGATCAGTTCTCGGCGGTGGTCGTGCATGACGTTCCTCTCAAGGGATCTCTGGTGTGGTCCGCAGGGTGCGGAGCAGGGCTGAGGCGAGTTGGTCGGATACGCCCAGGCGGGCGCGCAGTAGGTCGTGGGTGATGGGCTTGCCGTGCTTGGTCTGGTGTTCGTCGGCGATGCGGCGGGCGTAGTCGACCAGCGCAGGGGCGGGAGCAGGACCGTCGTCGTCAGCGGGGACGAGCGCCGGACGGTCCTCGTACGGGACGGCTTGAGACGTCTCTGTGCAGGACGAGGACGGCTGTAGGACGTCCTGGGACGGTTCGGTTCGGGCAGTGGTGGCGCGGCGTTCGAGCATGGAGACCGCGACGAGGAAGGCGCCGGCCGGAGTGGCGGCGGTGATCCAGCCCCAGACCGTCGGGGTGGCTTGTTGCAGGTTCGCGGCCAGGGACAGAACAACTCCGCCGGACAGGACGAGGACGGGCCAGGAGACGGGACCGCGCCGAGCCTTGCCTGTCTTCTTGTCACGCTGGCGTTCGCGTGCGGCCATGACGCAGGTCAGGTCGATGCAGACCGCGATGGCCCAGGCCATCCAGCCGTGCTGGCCGTTCTCGGTGGCGGTGTCGCGGATGTGGGTGAAGGATCCTGCTCCGGCGATGAGGGCCAGGACGACGACGGGGCCGGTGTCGAGCAGCCAGGCGGCGAAGCGTCGCATCTTGTTCCTCCTCTCCGGCGAGTCAGGCGGTCTGGGAGTCGGGTGTCTGGTGAGGTTGTGCGGCCATGACCTCCGCCCACGTCGGTGCTCTGTCGGCGTAGGTGTGGGCGGCGTGTTCGGCGGCTTGCTCGCTGACGTAGAAGGACCGGGCCCGGTACCACTGGCCGTCCTGACCGGCGACGATGGCGACACCCGGCGTCTCCGCGGCGATGGCGCGAGCCGAGTCGAGCGCGGCCGGGTCGAGGTCGCCGAGGGTCATGGTGGCGGTCTCGGGATCGTTGACCCGGTGGCAGATCCGTCCGGAGCACTGAGCCCGAAGGGCGGTGACACCGGGACCGAGGTCAGAGCCGATGCGCTGACCACAGCAGAACAGATAGATGCCGAACGCCCTACCGAGCTGCGCCACCCGAAGCAGCGCGGTCGAGGTCTTGGCGATCTCGTCCTTCTCCGACTTGTCGGCCATCAGGTAGAGCTCGGCCAACTCGTCGACCAGGACCACGACCGGGACCGGGCGCATGCCCGGCGGGAGCTGCCAGATGTTGCGGGCCGAGGCCATCCGGCACAAGCCCATCCGGTCGGTCATGAGCTCCACCAGGTCATCGAGCAGTCCCCCGCACTCGGCACGGCTCGTGGCCAGTGCGGACAACCGCGGCGCGTACGGCGTGAACTCGACTCCGCCCTTGAGGTCGAACCCGACCAGGGCGACGGGTTGCGGGGCCAGGCCGACGATGAGCGCGTTGGCCAGGTTGGACTTGCCGGACTGGGTGGCGCCGGCGTTCAGCCAGTGCGGGACCGTCCGGAAGTCGACGGTCCAGGGCTTACCGGTCTCCAGCCGACCGACGGTGACCTTGAGCAGTTCCGTCGAGGGCGGCAGGTCATCAACCTGGACCAGCGGATCGCGCAGAGTGACGGCGATCCGTACCCGGCCAGGCTTGTCAGAGGAGACGCGCACGGCGTGCACGCCCCATGAGTGCGCCAGCCGTTCGGCGGCGTCGGAGTAGTCCGCCGGAATCTGACCTTCAAGGGTGTGCAGCGTGACCCGCCAGCCATAACGGGTCGGCCGCGGCAGCCACATGAACGGCTTGGTGTCCACGGCGACGCGCTGGAACTTGCGCCGGACGCGGACGACGCCGGTCGAGGCCACCATGCCAGGAACGGTGGTGAACCAGAACCGCTGCCGCTTCTTGGTCAGCCCGCAGCCGAGGGCGACCTTGCGCCAGGACGCCCGAATGCTGATCGCGGTCAGCGGATAGCCGACGACGAGCCAGAACGACGGGTGGTGCCAGCGGCGCCAGGCCCAGAGCCCGGCCGCGACAGCGGCCAGGACTCCGAGCAGGGTGTAGAGCTGATCAGACACTGGCGGCCTCCTGCTGGGGGAGCAGGGCGGCGGCCCGGTAGGCGATCCCCCAACGGCCGGCGATCTCCCAGACGTAACCGAGAAGGCCGACCGCGTTGACGGCGTCACCGGCCTTGATAGGCGGTTCACCGCTGATACCGATCTTCACGAGCTCGATCCGGCCGAACTCGTCCTCTACCGACACGGTCACCTCGTAGACG